>JBIIQL010000020.1:0-15543 GCA_044342095.1 Pirellulales bacterium | reverse complement strand
CGTCGGCGGGAGCAGCGCTGGGGATTCTCGCCGGCTTCGAAAAGTTTCTCGAGGGTGTGGCCAAACGGGATGCGAAGGTGGCGTCCCAGATGTGGGTGGCGACGACCTACCTGTCGCTCGGTTCCGGGAGCGGTTCGGGCTCGGTCGTGCCCCAGGCCAAGGCCTCCGGCTATCTCGCGCGAGCCGCGGAGGTGTACGAAGGCCTCCTCAAACGCTCGGGTTCGGCCGACGGCGCTGATGAGATCGCCCGCTTCGTCCCCTCGATCCGCCTCAAGCTGGCGAGTGTCTACCGGGAGCTGGGGCGCTGGGACGAAGCCCTCGGGCATGTCGACTGGATCCTCTCCGACGCGAAGCGACAAAACTCCCTCGACGCGCAAGTCCAGGCCGCTGAGCTCCTTCAGGCCGCCGGCGAGAAGGCCACCGACGGCGCCGCCGCGGCCCGGTTTCTCCGCGAGGCCATCGCCGGCCGGAAGAATCAGGGGGGAGTGGCTTGGGGATGGGGGGGAATTGCCAATCGGCTCGCCCGCCAAGCCGCCGATCCGAAGGCGGCCGACGCGCGGACGAAGTTCTTCACGGCGAGGCTCAACGTCGTCCGCTGTCGCCTCGCGCTCCTCGCGAAGCCGGGGCAGGATCGAGCCAAGCTCCTCCAGATGGCATTCAACGACGTCGCCGTCACCTACCGCCTCTATCCCGACCTCGGGGGCGACGCCTTCCGTGCCCAGTTCGATGCCCTCCTGAAACAGATCCAGAAGGAACGCGGCGAGGCAAGTCCTCGTGGGCTTGTCGAGCTCGACGAAGCCCCTGTCGCCGCCTCATGACGTCCGTCCGCTCGACCAGGAATGCCCCAGCCATGCCGACATCCATCCGCCATGGAGCGATCCCTGCCCCGTGGTTGTTCCCCATCGTGCTCCTCGCTTCGTTCGTCATCGGGCGTGAGGTCGTCGCGCAGACGGCCGATCGGGTGGTAACCAGTGCCGGCACGGTTTCTGGCCGCGTGACGGCGACGGATGCGAATGAGGTTCAGCTCGAGGATCGGACGGGAGAAATCAAGAAGATCCCCATCGATCAGATCCGGGAGGTGCAGTTCGGAGGGGAACCTGCGGAGCTCAAGTCGGCCCGCTCGATGCTCCTTCGTGGTCGCGCTGCCGACAGCTTGGAAGAGCTTGCCAAGATCGAACCGACCGACCTCGACGGGGCCGAGCAGATCCTCCTCGACGAGGTCGATTACGTCCGGGCGGCCGCGACGGCCCGCGTGGCCCTCGGCGCCGGCGGCGATCCCCGCGAGCCGGGGAAGCTCGTGGCCGATTTCGTTTCGAAGCACCCCGACAGCCACCACGCCTACGACATGCAGGAACTCTTGGGCGACCTCCTGGCGCGGGCCGGCCGCGTCGACAACGCGTTGTCCGCTTACGGGCAACTCGCGAAAGGGCCGCCGGCGTTCAAGGTCCGGGCCGCGTCGGCCCGGGCGGCGATGCTCCTCGACCAGGGGAAGTATGCCGAGGCCCTGCGGGAGTTCGACGCCGCGGTGCAGATCGACTCGAGCGACGAAGCCAGCGCCGCCCAGAAGCGCGCCGCTGAATTGGGCAGGGCCCGTTGCCTGGCCCAGCTCGGCAAGCCCGAGGAGGCCGTTGGGCTCGTTCAGGCGGTGATCCAGCAGGCTGACCCGGAAGACGGGGAAGTGCTCGGCCGGGCCTACAATGCCCTCGGTCAGGCCTACCGGGCCGTGGCGGGGAAGGAGCAGGATGCCCTGATCGCATTCCTCACCGTCGACCTCGTCTACAACAAGATCCCCGAAAACCACGCCGAAGCCCTCTACAATCTCGTCGATCTGTGGGAAAAGGGTTCGAATCCGGAGCGGTCCCGAGAGGCTCGCGCGACGCTCGAATCGAGCTATCCTGGATCGCAGTGGGCGAAGAAACTGGTGGCGGGCAAGAGCTGACGATCGAAAACAATCCGCGAGTCGGGCAACCACGTCAGCGGCCCGGCTTGAGGGGACGAACCTGGGTGGCGTACGATCCTGGGGGCCGCGGTCGATTGGCGGCGTCCGGCCTCGTGCCGGCCGGGGGAGTCCAGTCGCGTGGGTAGGTGTGTGGAAGGGTCGATTCGACGTTTTCCGAGGAGATGAGCATGCAGTCGGCTGCGATCACGGTGGTTGGAGGGAACGGGGAGCAGGGGCTTCAGGCAGGGGCCTGGTGCCTCCGTGGCCTTCGTGCGGCGTTCTCGCGGGCCGCGCTGGCCTTGGCCCTCCTCCTCCCGGCGACGGCGGCTGTTGGCCCCGTGCTCGCCCCCAGCGTCGCCGTCGCCCAAGACGACCTCGCTGACGAGGAGGGGGCTCCCGCGGAGGGAGAGAGCATGCTCGTCTTCTACTACAAAGCCCTCGGCCTGCGCTATGTCATCGTCTTCCTGCTCCTCTCGTTCGCCCTCGTCGCGCTCCTCGTGATGTGCTTCCTCCAGGTCCGTCGCGAAGCGCTCATGCCCAAGGCCCTCCGGGAGGGGTTCGAGGCCCATCTCGATGCCAAGGAGTTTCAGCAGGCCTACGATCTGGCCAAGGCCGACGATTCTTACCTCGGCCACGTTCTCGCTGCCGGCATGAGCAAGATTCAGTCGGGCCATGCGGCCGCCGAGGAGGCGATGCATGAGTCGGAGGACGAGGAGGCGATGAAACTCGAGCACAAGATCAGCTACGTGTCGCTGATCGGGGCCCTGGCGCCGATGTTCGGCCTCCTCGGCACGGTCGACGGGATGGTGTCGGCGTTCATGGTGATCGCGAAATCGGCGACGGCCCCGAAGCCCTCGGAACTGGCGATCGGCATCTCGCAGGCGCTGATCACGACGCTCATCGGCCTGTGGTTGGCGATTCCGGCGATCGCCTGCTTCGCGCTGTTCAAGAACTGGCTCCAGAAGCTCAACGGCGAGGTCGCCGACGAGTCGGAGCGGCTCATGTCCCGCTTCCAGTCGATCGGCGTCAAGAAGTGACGACGGCGTCCCGTTCACCCGAGCAGACCCGTTCACCCCAGCGATCCGACCCATGGCCAAACGCAGTGGCGGTCCGTCGAACACCGAGATCGACATGACGCCGATGATCGACATGACGTTCCAGCTGATCACGTTCTTCATGTTCGTGATGAACTTCTCGGAGGCGGAGCAGGATGACCGCATCCAACTCCCGTCGAGCCAACTCGCGAAGCCGGCCGAGGGGGTGATTGAAAAGCCGATCACGCTCCAGCTCACCAACGCCGGGTCGGTGATCTATGCCGGCGAACTCGTGGCCGTGCGCGACATCGGCGCCTACCTGGAACGCGAGAAGACGGTGATGATCGACGAGAATCGCGAGCCGAACTCGGCGACGATCATCGTTCGGGCCGACGGCCGGGCGAAGACGGGGGAGGTGCAGGACATCATCCGCATCTGCCAGGAGAAGGGGTTCGAACGGTTCGCCCTCCGGGCGCAGTACGACGACAGGCGGTGAACCGATGGCACGCAGATCGAGTTCGGCATTGACCGACAAAGTCGAGATCAACATGACGCCGATGATCGACGTCGTCTTCCAGTTGATGTCGTTCTTCATGTGTACCCTCAAGGTCGTTTCCCCCGAGGGTGATTTCGACATCCGCATGCCGATCGCGGCGGCCGCCGCGGCCGCCCCCGACGACCAGCAGATTCCGCCGGTTCGCGTGAAGCTCTCGGCCGCGCCCGACGGAAGCCTGGCTGCGATCGCCATGAACGGCACCCCCGTCGCCGATTTCGACGAGCTGCGAAAGCGGATCATCGGGCTGGTCGGGGCCGACAGTGGCCCCAACTCGCTCGCCGAGAAGACGGAGGTCGAGTTCGACGCCGATTACGCGCTGAAATACGCCAACGTCGTCAAGGCGATCACGGCCGTGTCGGGGAAGGTGGAGAACGGCCAGGTGGTGGAGCTGATCCGGAAGATCAAGTTCACGCCGCCCAAGAAGGGCTGACGTCGCGGGAGCGCGATGTCTGTGGCAAGCCGGTCAGTGGCGAACCTCTGGGGGCGCCGTTCGTCAGCCGGTGGGCCCTTCACCCGCGCGGATGGAAGCGGCCGTGGATGCCCTTGAGCCGGCCGGCGTCGACGTGCGTGTAGCGCTGGGTCGTGGCGATGCTCGCGTGGCCGAGCATCTCCTGGACGTGGCGGAGGTCGACCCCTCCGGCGACGAGATGGGTCGCGAAACTGTGGCGGAGGGTGTGGGGGCCGATGTCGGGGGGAACCCCGGCCTTGCGGGCGTGGTCGGTGACGATCTCCCAGATCCGCATCCTTGACAGCCGGTTGCCACGGGACGAGAGCAGCGCCCACGGTGGGATGCCCTCGGCATGGACGGCGTAGGTGCCCCGGTGGCCGTTGATCCAGGTGCGGACGGCGCTCACCGCGCGGGCCCCGAGCGGAACGACCCGCTCCTTGTTTCCCTTGCCATGGCAGGTGCAAAAACATTCGGCGAGATGGATGTCGGTGACCTTCAGGGACGACACCTCCGAGGCCCGGCAACCGGTGGCGTAGAGCAGTTCGAGGAGGGCCTTGTCCCGTTGCCCTGTCGGCGACCGGCCGTCGGGGCTGGCCAGAAGCCGATCGACCTGCTCGGGAGACAGGGCGCCGGGAATGGTGTCGTCGCGGCGCGAGGCGGCGAGGAGCTCGGCCGGGCTCTCCGAAACCGTCCCCTCGAGCTGGAGGAAGGCGAAGAACACGCGGAGGGTCGCCGCTTGGCGGGCCACGCTTGCGCGCGCGAGCCCCTTCTTCGAGAGATGTCCGAGGTAGTCGCCGAGATCACGGATCGAGATCGCGGCGGCGTTTCGCCCTCCGAGCCAGGCGCTGAAGTCGCGGAGGTCGCGGGCGTAGGCCTGGAGGGTGTTGTCGGCCAGGGCGCGTTCGTGGCGGACGTAGGTCAGAAATCGCTCCACGAACAGGGCGTTCGAGGCGGGGCCGGTCTCAGCCGCGGGGGCGACATCGAGGATCACCCGCCGTCCCCGCTCTCGCTTCACGATCACCGGCAGCGCCGCCGGTGCCTGGGGCTGGGCCGGGGTGGATCGCCCCGGGGGGGCTGGCTGCGACGGGCCTGTGGTACGGCGGGGCATGGATCGACCTCCATCCCTCTGTTCGGCAGGCTCTTGCCGACGGAATGAGTCCGCATGAGTCTGCCCACGGGACGCGACCTCCGGACCGGCACAGCCGTCACGATCGTGCCATGACGCCGCGGCGTCGGGGAGGGCGGGGCGGTCAGGTGGCAGGCGACTCAGTCGGGGTCGTAGCCGAGGTTCGGGGCCAGCCAGCGTTCCATCTCCGCCACCGTCATTCCCTTGCGGGCGGCGTAGTCCTCGACCTGCTCCTTCGTAATCCGGTCGACGGCAAAATAGCGGGCGCCGGGAGAGGCGAAGTAGAGGCCGCTGACGCTCGCCGCCGGCGTCATCGCAAAGCTCTCGGTGAGGTCCATGCCGGCGGCCTCCCTGGCCCCGAGCCAATCGAACAGGGCGTGCTTCTCGGTGTGGTCCGGGCAGGCGGGGTATCCGGGAGCCGGGCGGATGCCGCGGTACTTCTCATCGATGAGGTCCTCGGTGGAGAGCGCCTCGGCCCGGCCGTAGCCCCATTCGCGGCGGACTTTCGCATGGAGCCACTCGGCAGCCGCCTCGGCGAACCGATCGGCGATCGCCTTGACGAGGATCGACGAGTAGTCGTCTTGGGCCTTGTCGAAGCCGGCACAGAGGGCCTCGCATCCGTGCCCGGCGGTGACGGCAAAGGCGCCGACGTAGTCCTTGCGGCCACTTCCGACCGGCGCGACGAAGTCGGCGAGGGCATGGAAGGTGTCCTGCCCCTTGCGCTCCCACTGCTGACGGAGGGTGTGAATGCGGCCGAATTCCTTCGTCCGCGACTCGTCGGTATAGAGGAGGATGTCGTCCCCCTGGGCGTTGGCGGCGAAGAATCCGTACACGCCGCGGGCCTGCAGGCTCCCCTCGGAAACGACGCGATCCAGCAAACGGAGGGCATCCTCGTGGAGCTTGCGGGCCTCGGTCCCGACCACCACGTCGTCGAGGATCGCCGGAAACTTCCCCTTGAGTTCCCAGGCCTGGAAGAACGGCGACCAATCGATGTAGGGGACGAGTTCGGCAAGCGAGATCGAGTCGAGGCGGCTGATTCCCAGGAACGACGGCACGTCGATCGACGCCGTCTCCCAGTCGGTCGTCCAGCGTTTCGCCCGCGCGTCGGCGAGCGGCACGAGGGTCGCCTGCTGCCGCCGCTTGAAGTTCTCGACGTCGCGTGTCTGGGCGGAGCGGTTGTCGCGGGAGAATCCCTCTCGGCTCGCCGGATTGATGAGCTTCTCGACGACGCCGGCGGCCCGTGAGGCGTCGAGGACATGGACGATGTCGCCGGAATACTTCGGGGCGATCTTTACCGCCGTGTGCCGGGCGGAGGTCGTGGCCCCGCCGATGAGGATCGGCATCTTGAGCCCCTCGCGCTCGAACTCCTCGGCGACGTGGACCATCTCCTCGAGGCTCGGCGTGATCAATCCGGAGAGGCCGACGACGTCGACTTTCTCCGCCCGGGCCGTCTCGAGGATCTTCGCCGCCGGGATCATCACGCCCAGGTCGATCACCTCGTAGCCATTGCAGCCGAGCACCACGCCGACGATGTTCTTGCCGATGTCGTGGACGTCGCCGCGCACCGTGGCCATGAGCACCCGCCCGCGGGAAGTCTGCTCTTGCCCCTGCTTCTCAGCCTCCATGAAGGGCTTGAGGTATTCGACCGCCCGCTTCATCACCCGAGCGCTCTTCACCACCTGCGGGAGGAACATCTTTCCCTGCCCGAACAAGTCGCCGACGACCTGCATCCCGCTCATCAGCGGGCCCTCGATGATCTCGAGGCTCGCGGCGTACTTCCCCCGCGCCTCCTCGACATCGGCCTCGACGTGGTCGGCGATCCCCTTCACCAGGGCGTGCTGGAGTCGGGCCTCGACGTCGAGGTCGCGCCAGGTGTCGGCCTTGGCGGCGTCGCCGGTGTCGCGGTGCTTCACCCGCTCGGCAAACTCGATCAGCCGGTCGGTGGCGTCGGGGCGGCGGTCGAAGAGGACGTCCTCGATCCGCTCGAGGAGTTGCGGATCGATCTCCTGGTAGACGGCCAGTTGTCCCGCGTTGACGATCCCCATCTCCATCCCGGCCCGGATGGCGTGGTAGAGGAAGGCAGCGTGCATCGCCTCGCGGACCGCGTCGTTGCCGCGGAAGGAAAAGGAGATGTTGCTCACGCCCCCCGACACCTTCACCAGGGGCATCGCTTCCTTGATCTGCCGCGTCGCCTCGATGAAGTTGATGGCGTAGCGGTTGTGTTCCTCGATGCCGGTGGCGACGGTGAGGATGTTGGGATCGAAGATGATGTCCTGCGGCGCGAAGCCGGCCTGTTCCGTGAGGAGACGGTAGGCACGCTTGCAGATCGCCACCTTTCGGTCGGTGTCGGTCGCCTGCCCCTCCTCGTCGAAGGCCATGACGACGACGGCGGCGCCGTAGCGACGGACCGTCCTCGCCTTTCGGAGGAAGTCCTCCTCCCCCTCCTTGAGGCTGATCGAATTGACGATCCCCTTGCCCTGGAGGCACTTGAGGCCCGCCTCGAGGACCCTCCAATCGGAGCTGTCGACCATCACCGGAACGCGGGCGACCTCCGGCTCGCTCGAGAGAAGCGTGAGGAACTTCGTCATCACCGTCGGCCCGTCGAGCATCCCCTCGTCGACGTTGACGTCGATGATGTTGGCGCCATTCTCCACCTGCTGCCGGGCGACGCCGAGGGCCTCTTCGTAGCGCTCCTCGCGGATGAGTCGGGCGAAGGCCTTCGAGCCGGTGACGTTCGTCCGTTCGCCGATGATCGTGAAGCTGCTCTCCGGTCGGATCTCGAGCATCTCGAGCCCCGAATAGCGCGAGCGGTCGGAGGCCGCCGGGGGAACGCGCGGCGGATGCTTGGCCACCGCCTCAGCGATCGCCTTGATGTGGGCCGGCGTCGTGCCGCAGCAGCCGCCGATGATGTTGAGCCATCCCTCGCGGGCAAACTCCCCGAGGACACGGGCCATCGAGGCCGGGGTCTCGTCGAAGCCGCCGAGGGCATTGGGGAGTCCGGCGTTGGGGTAGCAGCTGACGGGGATCGGGGCGATCCGGCAGAGGTCGGCCAGATGGGTGCGGAGCTTCTCGGCACCGAGGGCGCAGTTGATCCCGACGCTGACCAGGTCGGCGTGGGAGAGGCTCATCCAGCACGCCTCGACCGTCTGGGCGGAGAGGGTTCTCCCCCCTTCGAACACCGTGAACGACGCCATCACCGGCACGCGGATGCCGGTCGAGCGGAAGGTCTCTTCGATGGCGAACAGGCAGGCTTTGAGGACGAGCGTGTCGAAGGCCGTCTCGGCGAGGATGACGTCGACATCCCCCTCGAGGAGCGCCTCGACCTGCGTCCGGTAGTTGGCCACCATTTGGTCGTAGGTGACGTCACGGTGGCCGGGGTCGTTGACGTTGCCGGCGATCGAGAGTTGCTTGTTCGTCGGCCCGATCGAGCCAGCCACGAACCGGGGCCGGTCGGGCGTCTTCGCCGTGGCAGCGTCGGCGGCCTCGCGGGCGAGTTTGGCCGCGGCGAGATTCAGCTCGCGCACCCGGCTGTCGAGGCCGAAGTCGGCGAGGGCCAGGGCGGTGGCGCCGAAGGTGTTGGTCTCGACGATGTCGGCCCCGGCCTCGAGGTAGGCCGCATGGATCCCACGGATCGCATCCCCCTGGGTGAGGACGAGGATGTCGATGCAGTTCTTCAGATCTTTCGGATGGTCGCGGAAGGCTTCTCCCCGGAAACCGTGCTCGTCGAGGCCGAGGGCATGAACCATCGTTCCCATGGCGCCGTCAAGGACGGCGATGCGGCTGGCAATGAGGTCGTGGAAAGCCTTTTGACGGACGTCACGGGGGAGCGTGGTCATGATGGGGCCGACGACCGGGAGCCGCCGGAGTTGAGTTGCAGGGAAGGGAAAGTTTTCCGGACGCGTCATGATAGGCGACTGGGAGGGACGGGCATACTGCGATGCGGGGAGCGGCGGCGATCGACGCCCCCGGACGGTGTCGTGAGGGGGCATGGGGAGGCGGAGGGGGGCTGACGGCTGTCCATGGCCCCCGTTCAAGCACTGGGCGGCTTGGAGACGATGGACCAAGGAGGGCCGAGGCTCGTGCCCTCCGGGGGATGCCGACGCAGTGGTGTCTCATGCGTTTGACGCGCTTCGCTCGTCGAGAGCGTGGCCCGTCTT
This sequence comes from Pirellulales bacterium, assembly GCA_044342095.1. Lineage (GTDB taxonomy): Bacteria > Planctomycetota > Planctomycetia > Pirellulales > UBA1268 > QWOP01. The sequence goes on along the minus strand of JBIIQL010000020.1, from coordinate 6,283 downwards.
TCGAGCCTTGGGGAGAAGACCTTCGGGATGGTGGTGATCGCCAGGTTTCCGCGACTCGATCCGACCGTGGCGGCGGCGTGTCCGGCGGTACCCGTTGTCGCCATCGCGGCGACGGCCACCACGACGATGGCCCCGGCCGATGTTGCGGCGGCCGTGTTACCGTCAGTGTCGGTCGGGCCGGCGGTCACGCGACGTGCCCGGGCACCCCGGGCGAGATTTCCGGCCGTGTCGACGCTCGTGCTCGCGGTCGTGGCCGGGATGTTTTGGGTGGCGGTGTGGCGCGACGAGCAACGGCGCGCCGCGGAGGATGCCGAACGCGATCGCGAAGCGGTGGCCATGGAACCGGATGGGGAGGCGGGGCTGATCCGATGACCCTCGACTGGCTCGACACCGCGTTCCTCGCCCGGCAGCCGCGCCCCACACTGGCCACGCCGTCGGCTGCCCTGACCGCACCGGAGGCGTTTGCCCCCGCGGCGATGCCCTCGTGTCCAGAGCCAACGACGGCATCGGCGGCTGCCGGGGATTCCGTCGTCGCACGTCTCCTCGAGGCGGTGCCTTCGGAATGGGACAGCCTCGCCGCGGCGATCGAGTCGGCGGCGCTTTCGGGTGGGCGCGTGGTCGCCTTCACCGGCGGGGAGCGGAGCGAGGGGCGATCGACGGTGGTCCTCGGGGTGGCCGAGGTTCTCCGGCGCCGCGGGCGATCGGTGGCCATTCATGCCCAGGCGCCGCTTCTCCTTCCGTTCGACGAAGCGGAGCGAGCCCGTGCGGCGGAGATCGTGCTCGTCGATGCCGGGCCATGGTTCACGGCCGGTCCGCTCCGTCGTCGCACGATCGAACGGGCGGCCCTGGGATGTGATGCCGCGGTGCTCGTCCGCCGGGCCGACGCTCCCCCCTGCCCCGCCTGGTCGGAAGCGATTGTCTCGCTCGGCCTGACGGTGGTCGGCGAGGCGGTGACGTTCGCGCCGACGTTGGCAGCGGGGTGAACCGTCATGGTCGTCTCCCGGGGACTGCCGGTGATCCTCACCCCCGCCCAGGAAGCGGCGCTCGGCCGGATCCGCTTCGCGCTCGAGGAGCCGGCAGGGATCGTTCTCCTCTGCGGCCCAGCCGGCGTCGGGACGAGCCTCGTCCTCGCCAGAGTGGCCGCCGACCTCGGAGCCGGCCAGCCGGGGGGAATGCCGATCCGGACGCCACCCGAGCTCGCTGACGCGATCAGGCAGGACGAGCCGATCGGGCCCATCGCCCTCGTCGACGATGCCCATCTCGCCACCGCAGACATGCTCGCCGTGCTCGCCTCCTTTGCGGCGTCGCGCGGCGGCAGCGTTCGCTGCGTTGTGCTGGCGGGGCGCGGCCGACTGTTGACCCTCGTCGGACGCGACAGCCGGATCGCTCCCCGCGTCCGATTGCGGGCGATCGTGCCACCGTTGTCGCTCGCCGACACGCGCCGGATCGTGGAGAGCCGGCTGGGGGAGTTGGGGCCCGAGGTGGTGCAGACCTGTCACGAGATCACGGCCGGGATCCCCGCAGCGCTCGAGCGGCTCGTCGAACTGGCCACGGTGTCGGCCGGTCGGCGGCTGACGTCAGCCGATATCGAAACGATCCACCGCCGGCTCGATCCGCAGGCCGTCTGAGAAGCACCGCTCGAACCGCTGGCCTTCGTCGCCTTCAATCGGTCGCGGCCGCGGTCCGGGCGAGATAGTCGGCGGTCGATTCGGGAGGCTTGGTGCCCGCCGGCGGGAGCGGGCGGCCCGGGGCGAACGGCGCCGGATCGAGATGGGGTGGATGGCCGGTCATCAGGTCGGCCAGGAGGACGGCGCTCCCGGTCGACTGGTGGAGCCCCGCGCGGAAGTGGCCGGCCGACACGAAGGCGTTGTCGAGGTCGGGGATTCGGCCGATCGTCGGGTTGCCGTCGGCGTTTCCCGGGCGGAGGCCGGCCCAAGATCGTTCCACGACGCTTCCCGGTAAATCCCCGAGGAGCGACCGGGCGACGCCGAGAAGGCGGGTGACGGTGTCGGAGGTCGTCGTCGGATCGAAGCCCACGTCCTCGAGCGTCGAGCCGACGAGGAGCCGGCCGTCGGGGCGTTGGACGAGGTAGTCGAGTCCACGGTTGACGATCCGCGTGATGAGTGGCTTCGGAAGGCGGAGGAGGACAATCTGGCCACGGATTGGCCTCGTGTCGAGCGGGAGGCCGAAGGCACCGGCGAGGCCGCCTGTCCAACTGCCAGCCGCGAGCACCCAGGTGCTGGCGGTGATTTCGCCGGTCGCCGTCACCGCCCGCTCCACCCGCGTGCCCCTGACGACGAATTGGCGGATGTCGGCCTCGTCGAAGGCCACTCCCCGCTGGCGACACGACGCCTCGAGGGCGTCGAGGTGACGCGAGGGGCGAAACTGCATCTCCTCACGGAGCACCATGCCCCCGAGGATCTCCCCCGCACCGTCGCCGGCGGCGAGCGCCGGTTCGCACGCCATCACGTCGCGCGCGTCGAGGAGATCGGCCAGCGTCCCTTGGCCGCGCCACCGCGACGCGTCGGCCCGGAGTCGCTCGAGCCCTGCGGCCGAGCGCGCAAGGTAGAGGCCGCCGCTCGGGAGGAGGCCGTTGTCGATCCCGGTCTCGGCCTGGAGATCCTTCGACCAGAGGCGGTGGAGCTTGTCACTCCACGCCGTGAGGGCGTGGGTCGGGGAGATTCCCGCATGGAGCGGCGCCGGAGGAAAAATCCCCGCCCCCGCCCAGGACGTGGTGTCGGCACCGCGGCCGCGGGCGACGACCCGCACCTTCACCCCGCGGCCGGCGAGTTCCCTGGCGAGGGAGAGACCGATGATCCCGCCACCGACGATGCAGCAGTCGTTCATGGTGCGTTTCGATGGACTCTTCTCAGACGGCGGTCAGGCGTTGGTGGCGACGGACGGCGTGTCGGCGATGTTGACCCAGACATGCACATGGGGCGCCCCGCGGTAATACCAGACGAACGACGGCCCTTCGAGCCGCCAGTTGTCCCACACGCCGTCGTTGCCGACGTCGGCATCTCGGAAGAATGCCAACCGGCAGCGATCGAGGCCCCCCTGGGCGGCCAGGCAGGTGCGGGCCTCGTTCCGATCGGTATCGCGGAACGGTTCGAGGAGGAGGCCGAGGACGCGCTCGAGTTCGCCCCGCTGATCGGCCGACATCTCCGAGACCGCGAGCCCGTCGATGCGCGCGTCGCCCTGGAATCCGACGGCGTTCTCCGCCGGAGACTTGGCCACGAGCGCCGCCTCGCGCTGCTTGCCGTCGAGCATCGCGGCGAGCTTGTTGGCGGCGACGGCCTGCGACCAGAAGACGTTCCCCTCGTGGTCGGCCGGCTCGTTGAAGGCGCCGGTGTCGTGGCCGTAGAAGATCGGGCCGGCGAAGGCGACATGCTCCTCCGAGTCGCCGTCGCAGCGGAGCGTCATGTGGCGACCGGTGAGGAGAAACTGGAACTTCCCCGATCCCGGCTCCCCGAGCATGGCGATCGAATGGGCGTGGCCGAATCCGCCGCAGTCGTCCTCCATCTGCTTGTCGAAGCGGGCATGCCACTCCGGGTGGATGAGCTGATCGAAAATCGCGCGGGCGAGCGCTTTCTGGTCCTTCGTATAAAAGTCACTCTTCAGCTCGGGCTCAGTGGCGTTCCAGTTGTTCCCGACGCGCGACCGCAGGAGGCCGAACTTCGGGTGGACGTAATCCCAAGCGAAGCAGACCTTCTCCCGCTGGCTCGGCGAGAGCGAGGCATGGAGCGCCTGCGCGAGCGTCTCGGCGGTGCTTGCGGCCGACGGCTCGGCTGCCCGGAGGAGCGTCGGGCCAGCGAGGAGGCCGGCACTCCCCAGAAGCGACGGCGCTGCGGCGAGCGCGCTGGAGGTGGCGAGAAATCCCCGGCGGCTGATCGAGCGGCAGTGGGCAGAGCGTGGCATCGGGTGGGCTCCTTCTGTGTTCGCGGACTCTCTCTCGGGCGGGCTCGTGAGCCGCGGCCGTCTCTTGAAAAGCCTACGCTGTCGCGTCGCGCCGCACCAACTTTGGCCGTGGTGCGACGCGCGCCCCGGCGGCACGGCCCCTCCGCTTCCCTCCCCGGGGACGCGGCTGGCAGACAGGGCAGAAAAACGTCGAGCGCTGGGCCTGGACGATGCGCTCGATCGTCCCACCGCAGGTCTGGCAGGGGGTGCCGGCGAGGCCGTAGACGCGGTGGAGCTTCTGGAATCCCCCTTTGCGATTGTCGGCGGTGCGGTAGAGCTCGTCGCCGATGCTCGAGCCCTCGTGGGCCACGGCGCTTGCGAGGATCTCCCGAGCGGCCCGTGCCACCGTCTCCCACGCCTCGGTAGCGAGCGCTCGGCAGGGGGTGCGCGGGTCGATCGCGGCGCGATGAAGGATCTCGGCGGCATAGATGTTGCCGATCCCCGCCACCCCTTTTTGATCGAGGAGCGCTACCTTCACGCCCCGCCGCGATTCCCCCAGCCGGCCGGCGAGTTCGCTGCCCGTGACGACAAGCCCGTCGGGGCCGAGCTTGGCAGCGCCGCAGGCCCGATCGAGCCCGGCGGCATCCAGGAGCCGGATCGTCCCCAGGCCGCGCTGATCCCAGAAGAGGAGCTTTTGGATCGGGAGGTGGCGGGGGCCGGGGGGGGCGACGTCGAGTTCCATCCGCACGTGCTGCGGCGTCGGTGGGTCGGCCACGAGGAGGAGCCCGGTCATTCTCGGCTCGATGACGAGCCAGTGCGGGGCCTTCCCTTCGCTGCCGACCTCGATCACCACCCGTTTGCCGTAGCGGGCGACCGACATGATTCGCTGCCCGTCGAGCCGCTCCGCCATGAGAGCGGGGGCCGGGGCCATGGCGAGCGGGCGACAGGAGCCTCGGGGAAAGCGGGCGGCGACGATTCGTGCCCCGCAAAGCCCCGCGATCCCGCGCCGCATCGTCTCGACTTCGGGGAGTTCTGGCACGGGAAAGCTCCTCGCGGCGGGGCTGCCGCGACGCACGAGCGGCGGTGGATGGTAGCACCTGCCGGTGCGGCTACAATTGGCGGCTTGTGTCGCCAGGCCCCTTGGGCGACGCCGAATCGTTCTGCTGCCCCGTGCCAACCGGAGCCTCCGCCGATGCCCTCCCCGCTCTCCCCTCCTCTTCCGCCCGGTGGCATCTCGCAGGTTCCCGACATCCATGGCCGATTCGGCCGGTTTGGCGGTCGCTACGTGCCCGAGACGCTCTCGGCGGCGCTCGATCAGCTTCAGGCTGCCTACGACGAGGCCCGGGCCGATCCGAGCTTCCAAGCCGAACTCGATCAGCTCCTCGCCGCCTTCGTCGGCCGCCCCACCCCCCTCCTCTTCGCCAAACGGCTCACCGAGTACGCCGGCGGAGCCCAGATCTGGTTCAAGCGGGAGGATCTCAGCCACACCGGCGCTCACAAGATCAACAACACGCTCGGCCAAGGCTTGCTCGCGATGCGGATGGGGAAGAAGCGGATCATCGCCGAGACCGGCGCCGGCCAGCATGGCGTGGCCACCGCCACGGCCTGTGCCCGTTTCGGCCTCGACTGTGTCGTCTACATGGGCTCTGAGGACGTCCGCCGGCAGGAGCCGAACGTCCGCAGCATGCGGATGATGGGGGCGGAGGTCCGACCGGTGGAGAGCGGCTCACGGACGCTCCGCGACGCGATCAACGAGGCGATGCGCGACTGGATGGGCTCGGTGGAAACGACCCACTACATCATCGGCTCGGTCGTCGGCCCCCACCCGTTCCCGCGGATCGTCCGCGATTTCCAGTCGGTGATCGGCAAAGAGACGCTTCGTTTCTGCAAGCAGGAACTCGGCCGCGATCCCGACTGCGTCGTCGCCTGCGTCGGCGGGGGGAGCAACGCCGCCGGCATGTTTTATCCCCTCGTCGAGCACAAGGGGATTCGGCTGGTCGGTGTGGAAGCTGGCGGCCGTTCGGCCAAGCCTGGGGATCATGCGGCGAGCCTCTCCTACGGGAACGCCGGCATTCTCCACGGGAGTCTCTCCTACGTGCTCCAGGATCCCGACGGCCAGACGGCCGACGTCCATTCGGTGTCGGCGGGGCTCGATTATCCGGGCGTCGGCCCGGAGCATGCCTGGTGGCACGACACGAAGCGCGTCGAATACACGAGCGTCACCGACGCCGAGGCCCTCGACGCCTTCGATCTCGTCGCCCGGCGCGAGGGGATCCTCCCCGCGCTCGAGACGTCGCACGCCCTCGCCTGGACGGTGAAGGAGGCGGCCCGCCGGCCGAAGGAGGAGGTGATCGTCGTCTGCCTCTCCGGCCGCGGAGACAAGGAT
>JBIIQL010000343.1:0-4642 GCA_044342095.1 Pirellulales bacterium | reverse complement strand
GAGTTCCACCGCCCCTTTGAGGAGGCCCGCGCGGAGCGTGTCGTCGAGATTCGAGGCAAGGAGTTCGGGGAGCGCGGCCTCGAGGGCCTCCCGGGCCGGCGTGGCATCCCGCACGTCGATCGGCTGCCACGATCCGTTGACGCGGCTGCGCACCGGAGGATGGCTCCAGGTGCGGAGAACGTCGAGGGCCAGAGCGCGGATCGCGGCCGGGGCGTCGGACCTGGCCGCGAGCGCCACGAGGCGTTCGGCATCGGCCTTCGTCCCCGACTGCTCGGCCGCCGCGACGGCCCGGCGGAGAAACGCCTCGTCGAGCGGTCCGGTGGCGACACGCGCCGCCAGTTCCCCCCAGGCCCCGGCCAACGGCAGATCGTGGATCGCGCGGGCCGCCTCAGCGGCGACCCGCGCGTCGGCATCGTCAAGGAACGTCGCGACTCGGTCGCTCCTGCACCGGCGCAGCGCCACCACTGCCGCCAGCCTGACCCGCGGCGACGGATCAGCGGCCAGTCGCACCAGGCCCGAATCATCGCTGCAGCCGGCCAATCCCATGACGATCGAATGGCGGTAGTGGGGGTCGGTGGCCGCCGCACCGTCGGCCGCGGCGCAGAGGGCACGCACCGCGTCCTCAGCGGGAGCTCCTGCGAGGCGCCCGATCCGCCCCAGCGCGATCGCCGCAGCGGAGCGCACCTGGAGATGATCGTCGTGGAGCAGGCCGACGAGGGCCCGCCGGCCGTCGGCGCCGACAGCGATACCGGCGTCGCCCAGTTCCCGGGCGGCGACCATCCGGATCTCCCAGGCCGCATCGGCCAACAGGGACGGGAGCGCCGCGGACGCCGGGCCCTCTTCCGACGCGGCCCCCTCCCGCGCGGTCTGCCCCAGCCCTTGGATGGCATGGACGCGGGCCAGGAGCGGGGCGTGGGGATCGACGGCAACCGCGGTGAACGAGGCGACATGACCCCGGCGGGCCAGTTCCCACTGCGCCTCGAGGCGGATCCGTCGATCGACATGACCGAGCAGTGTCATCAGCCGGGGTTCTTCGACGTGCGCCCAGTCCGCGCGGAGGAGGGACTGCACCTCGTCGACCACCCCCTGCTCGGCGGCCGATCGCTGCGGGGGAACGAAGCGCCAGATCCTCCCCTTCCCCTCTCCCTCCCAGCCGTGAACCCAGTCACTCACCCACAGGCTGCCGTCCGGCCCGACTTCGGCATCGGTGGCGAGGATGTTGCGGAAGGTCTCCTCTTCGTCGGTCGGCGTGAAGCTCGCCCCGTTGGGTACGACACGGAAGGTGCGGATCGAGCTGTTGGCGGCGCCGCCGCGGAAATCGCAGAGGAGAAAGCGATTTTCGAAGTGCTTGCCCAGCCCGGTGCCGGGATAGAAGGAGAGCCCCGATGGCCCGGAGCCGATGTGCGCAAGCGCGGGGATGATCCAGGCAGGCTGTCCATCGTGGGCCGTGTGCCAGAGCTTCTCGCGGTGCCAGGGGCCGCGATCCTCCATGTACTGAAACGACATGTTCCAGCCCGAGTCGCTCCCGGGGAGGAGGTGGATCAGCCGTGCCTGATCGCCGCCGTCGGAGTTGTTGTCGACCGTGAACAGGTTGCCGAGATCGTCGAAGGCGAGTTCCTGCGGATTGCGGAGGCTCGTGGCGAAGATCTCGAAGCCGCTCCCGTCCGGGTTGCAGCGGAAGACGGCGCCACTGCCGGGATCGTGATACGTCTGGCCGTCGAGCGCGATCTTGTAGCCACGATCGCCGATCGAGAAGTAGATCCGTCCGTCGGGCCCCAGGACGAGCCCATGGAGATCGTGGCCGCGGAGCGCCACCCGCACGCCGTAGCCGGTGGAGAGCTCCTGCCGCTCCTCGGGGCCCGCGTCGACCTGCCCGCTCCCGTCGAGGTCGCGGAGCCGGTAGAAGGAGGGAATGCAGGCGAGCCAAACCTCCCCACGGCGGGCGAGGATCCCGGCGGCAGTTCCAGCCATCAGGCCGTTGAAGCCATCGGCATAGACGCTCGCTTCGTCCGCAACGCCGTCGCCATCGGTGTCGACGAGCTTCCGCACCCGGTCGTCATCGCGCTCCCACTCGGCGACCGTCGCGGCGTCGAGGAGGCGGCGATAGAACGCATCCCGATCCGCCACTGACTGTGCGGCAAGGTCGGCGTTGACCCAGGCGTCGTCGTGGCCGCGATTGTCGTTCACCGCTCGCCCCTGCCGAAACGTCTCGCAGACGTACACATCCCCATTTCCATCGACTGAAAACGCGACCGGGTTGGCGATGTCCGGCTCGGCGGCAAACAGCTTCGCCTCGAATCCCTCGCGCATCCCGAAGGCCGCCGCCGCCGTCACCGGCTCGTCCGATTTCTCGGCGACGGTCGGCTTCTTCGGCGCCGGGATCGGGTGACCGTCAGGCACGGCCAGAGCGGTGGCGCCGGCGAGCATGACGAGGAGGACGCAGACCGCGATCAGGGGCGAACGAACCGACACGGGAGGACTCCTTTGGGATCGTGGAGCCTCGAATTATCGTCGCAATCCCGATCGGTGCCAGTCGAGGTTTGCTCAGGGGAGGTGGCGGATCCTCAAGCGCCGGAACTCGACCGGCGCCCCCTCCGACTCCAGGCACAAAAAGCCCTCGGCCGGCTTGCACTCGGTGCCCCCGGAGACCTCGTGGCCGTTGACCCACAGCCGTACCTCGCCATCGATAGCACGGATGTAGTAGTGGTTCCATTCGGGGGATCCCCGGGAGTGCCTGGCGGTGGGGAAGCTTCGCTTGCCGCCCGGGGCGACGGGGGGGAAGGGCGTCATGTCGGAGCTGCCGACCGGAAAGACGTCGCCATCGGTCGTGAACCAGTCCGATTTCTTTCCCGTCGACCGCTCGTACTCCTCGGCATAGCCATGATCAAGCACCTGAACCTCGATCCCGCCCGGAGGAAGCGCCCCCGGCTTGAGGTTCTCGAGGACGGAGGCGGGAGCCCAGAGGAAGACGCCCGAATTGCCCCCCTTGGTGAGGTGCCGCCACTCGACCGACATCTCCAGGTTCTTCACCGGTAGCTTCGTCTTGATCACGCCGACCGGACGGCCGGTGCAGTGGACACCGCCGTCCTTCCAGGTCCAGGTGTCGGGCTCGCCGTTGACGTTCTCGAACTCCGCGCCCGTGAGCTCCCGCCAGCCCGGGCCGCTTCCCTCGAGCGTGGAGAGTTCGCGGATGGCGACGTTGCGAACGCGCATCGGCGCGCCGTGCGTCTGGATCTGGATCGGCCCCTTCTCGGGGAGCGGCTGGCCGGCGGCGAAGAAGTTCGCGAGTCTGGCGTCGTCGACGACGACCCGGTCGTTGAGAATCACGGTGACGTGTTCCCCCTGCATCCGGATCCGGGTCGTGTTCCATTCCCCTGTCGGCCGATCCGCCCGCTCCAGCGGCCACTTGCCGGGGCTGTCGGCGGGATTGTTCCACAATCCCCCGGAGCCCTTCTGGTTGCCATGCTGGAAGTCACGTTCGCAGTCCGGATCCCAGATCTGCACCTGGGGATTGCCGCGGAGATAGATGCCGCTGTCGGCGCAGGATTCGGGGAGCATCCACTCGAGGTGCAATTCGAAGTCACCGTAGTCGCGGTCGGTGGTGAGGAACACGCCATGGCCGTCGCTGACGATCTCTCCCGCCTCTACCTTCCAATGCTGTGCCATGTCGGCATCCCACTCCGCCTGCTTCGCGCCCTTCTCCTCGGGAGCGAGCGCCGCCTCGGCGGCCGGATCGAAGTGAGGGCGGCCGCGCCAGCCGGCGAGATCCTTCCCATTGAACAGCGCCGTGAAGCCGGCCGGCGTCGTCGGCTGCGGGAGCCGCGCCGACTGCCAGGCGAGAAATCGCCACTGGCCGTTCTCCTCGCGCCACGTGGCGAGATACGAAAGCTCAACAGTCATCGGGCCGGTGTCGTTGACGACCTTGATCCGAGCCTTCCCCGACTCGAGTGCGATCCCCGCAGCCGGAAACCGCCACGACCGCTCCCCGGGCACGTACTCGACGTACCTCGTCTTCCCAGAGACGAGGTTGGCCAGGAAGGCCTCCTTGGTGTCGGCCACGCCGCTGGAATGCACATAGTGGAGATCGTCGGAGAGGATCGCCCCGAGGGCGGCGACATCCCCCGCCACGAGCGCCGCGATGCGGGCCTCGGCGGCGGCCTCGAGGGCTCCTTCCCGATCGACGGCGGCCGCCGCTGGGGCCGGCTCCTGCGCCGGCAGGCTGCCGACGGCGAGCACCGTCAGGAGCGTCGCAGCGAGCAGGTGACAGGCGGAGCGGGAAAGATCGAGACAGCGCATGGTCGTGGATCCTTTTCGGGACATCGGTCGGGGGATGAAACGTCCGCTCGGGTCAGGCAAGCCGGACGGGCCGGCCCCCCTCGGCGGCGCTCTGGTCGGCGGCAAAGATCACGTCGAACGTCTTGGCTGCCTCGGGGAAGCTCGTCAGCGGCATCTCGACGCCGGCATCGAGGGCGTCGAAGAAGGCCTGGAACTGGGCCTGGTAGGGATGATCACTGACGTCGCCGGAGTCGAGGAGCTTCATGGCGAGCGTGCTCCAGGCATGCCTGTCGGTATGGAGCTTCTGCGAGTGGAAGCGGTTGTCGAGAAGGCTTCCCTCGCTCCCCACCAGGTGCGTGTGGAAGTA
>JBIIQL010000342.1:0-4651 GCA_044342095.1 Pirellulales bacterium | reverse complement strand
GAACCCCGATCCTTCGCTCGAACGAGGCCCCGAGGTCATCGCCTGGGAGGTCACCTGCCCCATTTGGCCGAGGCTCTGCGTCAGGCCGTAGGGCTGGAAATGCCCCACCGGGCCGCTGCCTGTGTACCACTGCGGCGGCTCCTTGCAGATGCCATCGAAAGCTTTCGCCCACCGCCCCTCCACCCCCAGGGCCATCGCGTAGGGGAGAAACCGCTCGAACAGCTCGGGGGTCATCGGGAGGGTGGCAAGTCGGTGGGCATCGACCTTGGAGAGGAACTCCTGAAACCCGAGGATCGCCGTCCTCGCCGCCCCTCCCTTCGCCGTCCGGGCCGGCATGATCACGGCGAATCCGCCGAGGATCACGGCCGTGAGCACGCCGGAGAGGATCGCCTGCGGGATCACCAGTTCGCTCGGCAACTGCCAGGCGAGTTTGTTGAGCCCGACGAGGCCCCCAGCGACCGCCACCCCCGCCACCGGGGCCGCGACGAGGTACTGAACGAGGACATGATCGGGCCGCTCGGAGTAGTGCCCCTCTTTGACGAGGCTCCCGAAGATCGCCCCCTTGATCCCGGGGAGGTGGGCATAGAAGCGGTTGGCAAGCTCGTCGGAGGTCACCGAACAGACGACCCCCGACAGGTCGGCCCAATGGCCCGACGTCATCGTGAACATCCCCCCGAGCAGAGCCGCGGCCGCCGGGGAGACGTCCTTCCAGTCCTGCGAAGGGACGAGGAGGTCAAAGGCGTATTTGGGCGACTGAAACCACCCCGCCGGCGCGGTCTCGCGGATCCGGATCACCCCCTTGACCGCGCAGTCGACGAGGAGGGCCATGAGGTCGCGTTGATCGGGGGAGTTGTCGACGAGCGTCCCCACCTCGGCCGGTCCCAGCCCCGCCGGCGGCTCGTACTGCACCACCACCGGCCCCGGCCGCGGATCCCGCCCCACCCGCCACCAGTGGCGGAGCATGCCGCCAAACGTCGCCAGCGGAATCAGGGCCACGAACCCCGAGAGCATCAGCGCCCCGGCGTTGTCGCGAAACCACGCGAGCCTGGCCTCGAGCGCCGTCGGGCGACGCACCACGCCCGGATTCCAGGCCACTGCAACGGTGAGCCCCTCGCGGATCCCGAGCGCGCGCGTCGAGGCCACCTCGACCTCATGCCCCTCGCCCGCCGGCGGCGGCAGCGATTCACCGGCCGCCGCGAACGCGTCCTCGGGGGCGTGCTTTTGGCCGTCGACGGTGATCGCCACCGACCTTTCCGTCGACCGGTAGCCGCCGGTGAAGGCGTTGACGCGGATGTTCTCGACCGCTCCCGGCAGACGGATTCGGGCCCGTGCCGCGCCAATGGGATAGGGCCATTCGTCCCCGGTGACGTTCCAAAAGAGCTCGTCGTGATCGTCGAAGAACTTCAGCGCCCGGCCGACGGAATAGCGGATCACCACCGTGCGGACGGCATCGGCCGCCCCCGGCACCCAGATCTTGAGGTCGTCCTCGTGGCGCCGCCGCGACCGCGACACCTCGAGCCGCTTTCCCGCCTCGTCGGTGACGCCGACGAGCGTCAACCGGAGGCCGTAGTTCTCGCCGCGATCATTGACATACCGCACCGGGATCCGCCGGTGGATCCCGTTCCACGATCCGGTGAAGCGGAGGCGGATCGTCTCGGCGACCTCGACGCCCCCTGACGCCGTGATCGCGATCGCGGCATCGAAATCCTCGATGGCGATCGACCGCTCCTGCGCCTTTGCCGCCGGGGCAAGCAGCATCGCCAGGAGAACAAGCACCGCCCCACCCACAGCCCCGCGCGATAGCCGGCCGAGCAGCCCCACCATGAATGACTGGCCTCCGTGCCCGATCACGACATCTTCACGCTCGGCACCGCCCGCTCGGCCGCATCGCCGATCTCGAAAAACTCCCGGGGCCGGGCCCCGGCAGCGCCGGCGAGGAGATTCCAGGGGAACATCCGCACCGAGGTGTTCAACTCGCGGACCGAGGCGTTGTAGTAGCGACGGGCCCCTTGAAGGGCCTCCTCGATCGACGAGAGCGATTGCTGGAGGCCGGTGAACTGTTCGCTGCCGCGGAGTTGCGGATACGACTCGGCGAGCGCAAACAGGCTCTTGAGCGTGCCCGTCAGGGCGTTCTCCGCGGCCGCGGTCTCCGCAGCCGATCCCCCGGACATCGCCTTGGCGCGGGCGCTGACCACCGCTTCGAGCGTCCCCTTCTCATAGCCGACATACCCCTTCACCGCCTCGACGATGTTGGGGATCAGGTCGTGGCGGCGCTTGAGTTGGACGTCGATGTCGCTCCAGGCGTTGTCGCAGCGGACTTCCATCGCCACGAGTTGGTTGTAGAGGAGGATGCCTCCGACGACCGCCGCCGCGATCACGCCGAGGACGATCCACGCAATCGCCCCGTTCCCTCCGGCCACCTGGCCGAACAAGCCCACCAGATCTGCCATGCCGCACCTCTCCGGACGTGTCCACTCAAGTGCCGGCTCACTCCCGCCGACCCCGATTTCCATCATCCCACACCGAGCTTCCCGGTGACAGGGTCTCCTCGAGAGGCTGCCGCGGCGCCGGCTGGGGCGGTACGATGGCGGGCGGGAGTGGGGGGCGGTGATCCGAGGATTGCACGGCTCACGCCGTTGGCCACAACCACGAGGGAGACGACGACGATGTTCGAGTTTCGCGTTCCACACCGGGCAAGCCTCTGTAACGGCCCCTCCCGGCGCGATTTTCTCCATGTCGGCGCCCTCTCCTGCGTCGGTCTCTCCCTCCCCCAGCTGGTGCGGGCCGCGGCCGAGGGGAATCTCCGCCCCGGCCATGAAAAGCGCTCCTGCATCATGATCTTCAACCTCGGGGCCCCGAGCCACCTCGACCTCTGGGATATGAAGCCGGAGGCGACAGCCGAAGTCCGCGGACCGTTCCAGCCGATCCGCACGAAGACCGACGCCTTCGAGGTCTCGGAACTCCTCCCCCGCCATGCCGCCGTCGCCGACAAGTTCTCCCTCGTCCGCTCCTGCCACCACGACGGCGCCGCCGTCCACGACGCCGGCTGGCAGATGATGCAAACCGGCCGCCGCTTCACCGGCGGCATCAATTCCCCCCACGCCGGCGCCGTCGCCTCTTACCTCCTCGGCCGCCGCACCGACCTCCCCCCGTTTGTCGTTCTCCCTCAGCTCATGGGCCGCGGCGGCGGCAATCTGCCCAACGGCCAGGCCGGCGGCTTCCTCGGCAAGGCCCACGATCCCTTCGCCCTCATGGCCGATCCCTCCCAACCCAACTTCAAGGTCCCCGACCTCCTTCCCCCCGATCAAATCAGCGTCACCCGCCTCGAACGCCGCCGGAAGATGCGCGACGTCGTCGAGGCCTCCGTGCGGGAGTTCGAGGCGAGCGAAGACGCCCGCCTCCTCGACGACTCCTTCCAAGCCGCCTATCGGATGATGACCAGCCCGGAGGCCCGGGCCGCCTTCGATCTCTCCCAGGAGCCAGCCGCCGTCCGCGAACGCTACGGAATGAACCGCTTCGGACAGTGCTGCCTCCTCGCCCGCCGCCTCGTCGAAGCCGGGGTTCGGTTCGTCACCATCAACACTTTCCTCACCGTCTTCGACGAGATCACCTGGGACATCCACGGCTCCAAGCCCTTCACCTCGATCGAAGGGATGAAGAACATCGTCTGCCCGATGTACGACCAGGCCTATGCCACCCTCGTGGAAGACCTCCACGACCGCGGGCTCCTCGACGACACGCTCGTCACCACGCTCGCCGAGTTTGGCCGCACCCCCAAGGTCAACCCCGCCGGCGGCCGCGATCACTGGCCCGGCTGCTTCACCTGCTCGTTCGCCGGCGGCGGCGTTCAGGGAGGCCGGGTCGTCGGAAAGAGCGACACCATCGGCGGCTTCCCCGCCGAACGCCCCGTCGCTCCCGGCGACATCGTCGCCACCATCTTCCACTCCCTCGGCCTCGACCCCACCACCCTCCTTCCCGGCCCCGCCGGCCGCCCCTTCCCCCTCGCCGACTTCGGCACCGCCCCCATCTCCGAACTTTTTTAGTGTTCCTCTCTGTATCCACGCGCGGCCCCGGTGGGGCCGCGACAGTGAGGCAGACCGACACAGCTTCCTCTCCGTATCCATCGCGCGGCACCGACTTCATGAACAACATTCTTCTCCCCCTTCTCGCCGCCGTCGCCCTCCTTGCGGCCACCGCCCGCGCCGACACACCGAGCTTTTCCCTCGACGTCGTCCCCATCCTCTCCAAGGCAGGCTGCAACACCGGCGGCTGCCACGGAGCCCTCGCCGGCAAGGGGGGCTTTCGCCTGTCGCTGTTCGGCTACGACCCACAGGCCGACCACCTCGCCATCACCCGCGAGGCCCTCGGCCGCCGCGTCGACGAAAGCGCCCCCGGCGCAAGCCTCCTCCTCACCAAGCCGACGATGGCCGTCGCCCACAAAGGCGGCCTCCGGCTCGACGCGTCAGGCCCCGACTACGCGCTCCTCGCTGCCTGGATCTCCGCCGGCTGCCCCGGCCCGTTGCCCGACGAGAAGACGCTCGTGGGGATCGATGTCACCCCGCCGGAGATCACCCTTCAAAAAGACGCCACCGCCCGACTCACCGTCACCGCCCGCTACTCCGACGGCTCGTCGCGCGACGTCACCCGCTGG
>JBIIQL010000341.1:0-4666 GCA_044342095.1 Pirellulales bacterium | reverse complement strand
GTCAGCCGATCCTCGGCACTGGCGAGCAAGGCGACCGGCTTCCCGATCGCCAAGATCGCCGCCAAGCTCGCCGTCGGCTGGCGTCTCCACGAGCTTCCCAACGACATCACCCGGCGCACGAAAGCCTGCTTCGAGCCCTCGATCGACTACGTCGTCGTCAAGGTGCCGAGGTTCGCGTTCGAGAAGTTTCCCGAGGCCGACAGCCGCCTGACGACGCAGATGAAGAGCGTCGGCGAGACGATGGCGATCGGGCGGACGTTCAAGGAGGCCTTCCAAAAGGCCCTCCGCGGCCTCGAAGTGGGGGCCTTCGGCCTCGGCTGCGACGGCAAGGATCTGTGGGGCACGCCCGCCGAGCCGTCGCGCGACGACATCATCGCCAAGATCTCGATCGCCGACCCCGATCGGGTGTGGTATCTCCGCTATGCCTTCAAAGTCGGGATGACCGTCGAGGAGATCCACGAGGCGACGGCGATCGACCGCTGGTTTCTCGACCAGCTCCTCCAGATCGTCGAAATGGAGGCGCTCCTGGAATCGCTCGGCACGCTTGCCGCGGTTGACGACGGGCTCCTCCGTGCGGCCAAGCAGGCCGGCTTCTCCGACCGGCAACTCTCGAAACTCCTCGGCGTCGCCGAGATGGATGTCCGCGACGAGCGGAAGCGGCGCGGGATCGTCGCCACCTACAAGGCCGTCGACACCTGCGCCGCCGAGTTCGAGGCCCAGACCCCGTACTACTACTCCTCGTGGGAAGAGGAGGATGAGACCCGCCCGAAAGCCGCGGGGAAGAAGCGGGTGATGATCCTCGGCGGCGGCCCCAACCGCATCGGTCAGGGGATCGAGTTCGACTACTGCTGCTGCCACGCCAGCTACGCGCTCCGCGAGATGGGAATCGAGAGCGTGATGGTGAACTCGAATCCCGAGACGGTGAGCACCGACTACGACACGAGCGACATGCTCTTCTTCGAGCCGCTCACCTGCGAGGACGTCCTCAACATCGCCGACCGCATCCAGCCCGATGGTGTGATCGTGCAACTTGGCGGCCAGACCCCGCTCAATCTCGCCCGGGCGCTATCAGCCGCGGGGCTGCCGATCATCGGCACGAGCGTCGACACGATCGAGCAGGCGGAGGACCGGGAGAAATTCAAGGCGCTCCTCGAGCGGCTCGATCTCCGTCAGCCGGCCTGTGGCATCGCCCGGACGCTCGAGCAGGCCCGCCGCGAGGTGCAGCGAATCGGCTTCCCGTCGCTGGTGCGCCCGAGCTTCGTCCTCGGCGGACGGGCGATGGAAATCTGCTACGACACGGCGCAGTTCGAACGCTACGTCGCCGAGGCCTTCGCCGTTGCCCAGGGGCAGCCGGTGCTCATCGACCGCTTCCTCGAGGATGCGATCGAGGTCGACGTCGACTGCATCGCTGACGGCCGCGACGTGATCGTGGCCGGGGTCATGGAGCACATCGAGGAGGCGGGTGTCCATTCCGGTGACTCGGCCTGTTGTATTCCCCCCCACAGCCTGCCACCCGAGATGGTGGCGGAGATCAAGCAGGCGGCGATGGGCCTGGCCCGCAGCCTCGGCGTCGTCGGATTGATGAACGTTCAGTTCGCCGTCAAACGCGAGGATGGCAAGCCGACGCTCTACGTGATTGAGGTCAATCCCCGTGCCAGCCGCACCGTGCCGTTCGTCGCCAAGGCGACGGGGCTGCCGGTGGCCAAGGTGGCGGTAAAGGTGATGGCGGGGGTGACGCTCGCGGAGCAGGGGATCGTCACCGATCCGGTGCCGGCGCAGTTCAGCGTCAAGGAGAGCGTCTTTCCGTTCGTGAAGTTTGCCGGGGTCGACATCGCGCTGGGGCCGGAGATGCGATCCACCGGCGAGGTGATGGGGGTCGCCGACCGCTTCAGTACCGCCTTCGCCAAGAGCCAGCTCGCCGCCGGAATCCTCCTTCCCGAGAAGGGAACGATCTTCCTGAGCGTCGCCAGCCAGCAGGCGAAGGATCAGATCGTCGAGTGTGCCCGCCGGCTCGTGGCCATGGGATTCGAATTGATCGCTACCTCCGGCACCGCCCGGGCCCTCACCGCCGCCGGGATTCCGGTGGAGACGGTGAAGAAGCTCCAGGAGGGGCATCCGAATCTCCTCGATCACCTCATCGACGGCCGGGTGCACCTCATCTTCAACACGCCCCGAGGCAAGGGAGCCCGCACCGACGAGGGGCGGATCCGTGCCGCGAGCGTGCTCCACGGCGTGCCGTGCATCACGACGCTGCCCGCCGCCGAGGCCTGCGTACGGGCCATGGAGGGGATGCGGACCGATCCGCTCACCGTCCAGGCGATCCAGGACCGGTTTCCGCTGCCGGCCGCGTCGGAAAAGTAATTGGGATGGTTTGTCCGCCGGCGTGGCGGGCGGATCGGGGCGCTCGAGAAACGGGGGATGTGATGCTTCTGGGAACGTGGCTGCGCCGGGGAGTCGTGTCGGCTGCGATCGTCATTGGAGCGATCGGCGGGCCTTTGAAGCTTGCGGCCGTCGAGCCGGAACGGGCCCGCCGGGTCGACTACCGGGTCGGCTTCCTCGGGGCCCCGTGCCATCCGCAGGTCGAATGGAACGACGCCAATCTCGAGCGACTCAAGTCCCTCGGTTTCAACTGCATCCAACTCAACATCGCCTGGGGCTACCGCCCCAACGACGAACCGCTCAACCTCGAGGATGTCGTCGCGCTCCCCGCCGGCGTCGCGCCGATGCCGGGCGACACCGATCGGGCGCCGAGCCGCACGCCGGAAAAAGTCGCCGCCCGCTCGGCCGAGCTGACGAAGCGGATCGCCCTTTGCCGCAAGCATGGCCTGCGGACGATCTTCCACTTCGGCGCCCCGAACGTCTTCTACCCGCCGCAGGATCCGGACAAGCCGCTCGACTTGTGCATCGCCGACCCGGCCACCGTGGAGCGTTACCGGCTCCTCGTGCGCGCCTTCCATGAGAAGTTTCCGGGGGTCGACGATCTCCTCTGCTACACCTACGACCAGCATGCCTGGCTGTGCAGCGAATGGGGCCCTTGCCCACGCTGCCACGGGATCCCGCTCCACGAGCGCGTGACGGCGTTCGTCAACATGATGGCCCGGACATGGCGTGGCCTGCAGAAGGACGGCGTCCTGTTCTGGGAGCCGTGGGAACTTTCGGCCGGGGAGACCTACCGCTGCATGGACGACCTCGACGCCTCGTGCGTCGGCCTCGCCCTCCATTCCAACATCGCCGAGGTGCAGATCGCGATTCCCGCCGATCGCTGGTTTCGCAACGCCGTCGGGAAGGCGGCCCGCCTCGGGCTCCCGGTGCTCGGCGAGGTGTGGCTCGGCGGCGCCACCGAGGAGATGGAGCCCTACATTCACGTCCCCACGCCGCTAGCGACGCTCCGCGCCCTCCGTGCCGTGAACACCTCGGGTCCGCTCAAAGGGATCAAGGAATACTACGGCCTCGTCCCCGACCGCGAGGATCCGAACCTGCGAATGACCGGGATCTTCTTCGCCGATCCCGACATCTCCGACGAGGTGGCCCTCGCCCGGCTCGCCGAGCCCTACGGACCGGCCGCGGCGAAGGTGGCCGACTACTGGAAGCTCGTTTCGACGGCCGTGGAGATCTATCCGTGGGACGTCTCGTGGCTGTCGCGCGAGGTGGGGAAGAGCGATCCGGCGCATCTCCTCTCGGCAGCGACGCTCAAGGGGGCGAGCTGGCAGACGCCGAGTTGGCAGTCGACACGCCGCGGCTTGTTTATCCGCACCGATCAAACGACCCAGCCAAACCACTGGCTCCGCGAGGATGTCCAGCTGCGCTTCGAACAGACAGCGACGCTCCTCGCCGAAGCCCTCGCCGCGGCCGCCGCGGCACGCCCGGATGTGCCGGCGGCGCTCGTCGGGGCGTTCGACAAGTCGGTCGAGGAGGTGACGGGGCTGCGGCAACGCGTCCTCGCCTATGCCTACCATCTTCGGGAGACGAATCTCGCCGACATGATTCGAAACGCGGAGAAGGTGGGGAGCGGGAACGTCGAGCGAATGTGGAAGGAGCTGCGCGAGGTGATGGTCCGCGACCAGGGGAACATGGGAACGGCCGAGCCCCTCGCCGCCGCCATTGCCCTGCTCGACGCCGACCGGCCGGCGTTCCTCGCCACCTACTTCCTTCCCACGGGGGCGACCGGGAAGAAGGAAGGGTGGACGATCACGTCGGAGTGACGGGGGGAGAGCTCCCGCCCGACCGGTTCACCGGCTCATCCGCGCTCCGGGCGTGACGAGCTCGTTGAAGCGGTCGACCGGCTCGTGGGAGGCCCAGGCGATCCCGCGCAACAGCAGGATCCGGAAGAGCGGATCGTCGAACGTCCAGCTGTAGTGGCCGGGGATGCTGACGAACACCCGCCCCTTTCCCTGCTCCTTCACCCACAACTGCGGCGTCGCCATTCCTTCTTCGTCGCTCGTCGCCAGGACCGTGACGTCGGCCGGATTTCCCGACAGCTTCCAGTAGCTCTCGTCGTGGAGGGAGAGCGTCTGGAAGTTGCGGAGGATCGGATGGTCGCGGTGGTGCATCGTGAGATCGAGCGGCCCGTGACGGAAGCCGATCGAGCCACCGAGCGCCGCCAGCCCGATCCGCCTGGAAAACTCGACGGCCCGGTCGCGGCCGTCGACGGCCCAGGGGCTGTCGT
>JBIIQL010000339.1:0-4675 GCA_044342095.1 Pirellulales bacterium | reverse complement strand
GGGAGGGGGAATGAAAAACTTTCATTTTTTCCCCTCCGTTGTCCGACATCCCGGCAGCACCGTGGCAGAGGCTGCGGTGACCGAACGGTGGCTGGCGTACAATGCCCCCCCCTGCCGTCCCCGGCCACTTCCGGGCCCGGTCACCGCTCCCCCATTCGGCTCACCGCTCCTGAGTCCGTGCTTGTGAGGCCCCCGACAGCCGTTCCCCTTCTCTCCTCCTCCACACTCCATGGCACTCCGCTCCCCAGTCCCTTCCTCCACCGATTCGTCAGCCGCCGTGCCTGGCGTCCCCTGGGGAAGCGGCGTCGCCCTCGGCAGGGGAGAGTCGGTCAGCGCCACGGCCACGTTCGACCTCGACGCCGCGATGCGGTTTACCGAGGGTTATCTCTGCCTCACCGATCGGCGGATCATTGCCGATCCTCCGGCATCGCACGAGGCCGATCCCTCGTTCCCCGCCCCGGCGTTGGGGCCGATGTCATGGCCGCTCGACGACCGCTCAACCCTCGACGTCCGGATCCGAGGGGGCGTGGGAAGGATCGAACTGCTGACCGCGGGACGCGTCGTGGCCCGCTGGCTGTTCTCCCTCGCGCAGGCGAAGGGGATGCACGCCCTCAAGGACGCCTTCGAGCGGCGCCCCTCCCGGCAGCGCCAGCAGACGACGCTGCCGACGGAAGCCCCGATCCCTGCAGGCGACGTCGGAGGGGGCGAGTCGAACGAGGAGATCGATGCCGAAGCCATCGAGCCCCATGCGGTCCATCGCCGGGACCAGGACGGTGAGGATGACGTCGATGACGCCGTCCCCTCCAAGGGCACGCCTTCCTGGCGGATGCTCGTGCGTCTGGCACCGTTTGCCCGCCCCTATCTCTGGCCAGCCCTCCTCGGCTTGGTGCTTTCCATCGCCGGCACGGTGGCGGCCCTCGTGCCGCCCTACCTCACCATGCCGCTGGTCGACGGCGTCCTGATTCCGCGTCAGGCAGGGGAGGCGGTGCCGTTCTCGCTCGTTTGGTGGTATCTCGGCGGACTCGTGATCGCGGCGATCGTCGCCTGGATCCTCTCCTGGGCACAGCTTTGGGTGCTGGCCTGGGTGAGCGAGCGGGTGGCGGCAGAACTGCGTGTGAAGACCTACGCGCACATGCAGTCGTTGTCACTCGACTTTTTCGCCGTCAAACGGACCGGCGACCTGATCTCACGGATCAGCAACGACACCGACCAGATCAACAACTTCCTCTCGATCAACCTCATCGGATTCCTCTCCGACTGCCTCCTGGTGCTCCTCACCGCGGGGGTGCTCGTGTGGCTCAACCCCGTACTCGCACTGGTCACGCTCGTCCCCTTTCCGCTCGTCGTGTGGCTCGTCTACATGGTTCGCGGCCGTCTCCAACGGGGCTTCAGCCGCTCCAACATCGCCTGGGCGGAGGTGGCGAGTGTCCTGGCCGATACGATCCCCGGCATCCGGGTCGTCAAGGCGTTTGCCCAGGAACGGAGGGAGATCGACCGGTTTCAGAGCGCCAACGACCACGTCCTCCAGGCCAATGATCGCGTCAACACGGTGTGGGCCTTCTTCGGCCCGATGGTGAGCCTGTTCAGCGAAGCGGGATTGCTCGTCGTGTGGGCGGCGGGAGCCTGGATGGTGTTCCAGGGGTCGGTGACCGTCGGCGGCCTGACGGCGTTTCTCGCCTACATCGCCCGCTTCTACTCCCGCGTGGAGTCGATGGTGCGGATGGTGCCCGCCGCCCAGCGTGCTTCGGCAAGTGCGCAGCGGCTCTTCGAGATCATCGACTGCCGGCCGACCGTGGCCGAGGATCCCCGCCCCGTCCACCCTGGTCGTGTGCGTGGGAGGATCGAGTTGTCGGGCGTTCACTTCCGCTACGGCACGCGCGAGATCCTCCGTGGCATCGACCTCGTCATCGAGCCCGGGGAGATGATCGGGCTGGTGGGCTCGAGCGGCTCCGGGAAATCGACGCTGGCCAATCTCGTCTGCCGGTTCTTCGATCCTTCGAGCGGGACCGTCAGCGTCGACGGCACCGACCTGCGACGGATGGCGGTCTCCGATTACCGTCGCAATCTCGGCTGCGTGCTCCAGGAGCCGCTCCTGTTCTTCGGAAGCGTGGCAGAGAACATCGCCTACGGCTGCCCCGACGCCGGGACGGAGCGGGTGGTGGCCGCCGCCCGGGCCGCCGGCGCCCACGAGTTCATTCTCTCCCTCCCCAATGGCTACGACTCGCGGGTCGGGGAACGGGGCGGGTCGCTCTCCGGCGGCGAGCGGCAGCGGGTCTCGATCGCCCGCGCGCTCCTGGTCGATCCCGCGATCCTGATCCTCGACGAGGCGACCTCGGCGGTCGATGCGGAGACCGAGGTGGTGATTCAGTCGGCGATCGACCGACTCGTCAAGGGACGCACCACGATCGCCATCGCGCACCGGCTCTCGACCCTCCGCCGCGCCGATCGTCTCGTCGTCCTCGATTCCGGGCGGATCGTGGAGATCGGCACCCACGATGAACTCCTCTCCCGTGACGGCGCCTACTCCCGCCTCTACCACGCCCAATCGCAGGCCGCCGCCGACGCAGCCGCCGGGCATTGACCCCTCCCGAGACGCCGAGGCCCCCGATGCCCCCCACCGATTCCACATCCCTCTCGTCATCCCCGGCACCGGCGTGGCGACTCGTCCGCCGCGCTCACGGGCATGTCGATTTCGTCGATGGCACCGGCAAGGTCTTCAACGATGTCGATGTCCTCCGGGCCTTCCCCGTGACGGCCCCCCACGGGCCGGTGGCGATCGTTTCCGCCGACGGCGATGAGCTGGCCTGGCTCGATTCCTTGGAAGAGGTCCCCGAACCCCTCCGCACGAGCATCGTCGACGAACTCGCAACCCGGGAGTTTCTCCCGCTCATCGAGCGGATCGTGGCGATCAGCGACGACGACCCCCCGGCGTGGAGCGTGGTCACCGATCGCGGTCAGCGCTCCTTCATCCTGGCCACGATCGACGACATCGACCGTCTCCCCGACGGCAGCGCCTTCGTGGTGGACGCCACAGGTGTCCGCTACCGGATCGCCGACATCGCCGCCCTCGACCCCACCAGCCTGCGGCTCCTGGAAAAGACGATGGAGTGACGGCGGGCGGGCCCCGCAAGTCTTCCGATTCCCCCCCGCCTGCCCCGCCGGGTCGGCTCTCCGGCCGTCCCCCTTGCCCGCCGCCGTAAGCTGGAACGGTTACACCGTTGGCGCCGGCTCGGGGGGCCTTTTTTTCTCGAATTTCGCGGAAAAAAAGTGAACAAACCGCTTGAAGACCGCGTTCACGGAATTAGTCTCGGGGGTGCTTTTTCTCAGAGGAGATCCGATGGTCGTAACGATGCACATCCCGTCCCGAGTTGCCGAGTCCCCGTCGACGGTTCCGGCCGTCCGCCCGGCCCGACGCCGACGTCGTGATACCTTCGGCGCCATGCTCGTGGCGCTCTCGCAGCTCATGCCGCTGCCGCTCCTCCAACCGGTCGCCGACGCCGCCTGCTGCGGAGAAACGGTCACGGCCGCTCCCCCCGTCGCCTCCCAGACCTACCGGCTCGACTTCCAGACGGTGTACGACGAGCGGCAGATGGACGCCGTCCGCGTCACCTACGAGACGGTCTACGACACGAAGACCTACACCGTCGCCAAGCCGGTGTGGGAGACCCAGACTCGCGAACGCCGCTACACCGTGCAGCGCCCCGTCTGGGAAACGCAGACGCGCGAGGAGCGCTACACCGTCATGAAGCCGGTGTGGGAGACCGTCGTTGAGGACCGCAGCTACGACCAGGTGCGCGACGTCGTCGAGACATCGACCCGCGAGGAGCGATTCACCGTCATGAAGCCGGTCGCCGAGACCGTCATGCAGCAGCAGGTGAGCACCGTCCGCAAGCCGGTCTACGAGACCGCCATGCAGCAGCAGGTGAGCACCGTCCGCAAGCCGGTCACCGAGACCGTCATGCAGCAACAGGTCAGCGTCGTCCGCAAGCCGGTCGCCGAGACCGTCATGCAGCAGCAGGTGAGCGTCGTCCGCAAGCCGGTCTACGAGACGGCGGAGCGTGAGGAGGCCTACACCGTCGCGGAGCCGGTCACCACCTACAAGACGGCCTACGCCGATCGCGGCGGCTATGTCGATCAAGTGACGCCGATGGTCGCCCAGGGGGGCACGCAGCTCGGTTGGGTGCAGGGTGGTTGGGCGGTCAACCCGTACACCGGGCTGGCGAACTGGCAGCCTGGCGGCTACGCCTGGACGATGACGCCAAGCGTCGTCATGAATCAGGTCAATCGCGTCTACCAGCCGAACGTCGTGGCGATGCAGGTTCCGGAGACGGCGGTCGTCAACCGCGTCGTCACCCGGAAGGTGCCCGTGCAGACCATGCGATATGTCGACGAGCAGGTCGTTCAGCAGGTCCCGGTTCAGACGATGAAGTACGTCGACGAACAGGTCGTCCAGCAGGTCCCCGTGCAGACGATGAAGTACGTCGACGAACAGGTCGTCCAGCAGGTGCCCGTGCAGACCGTCCGCTATGTCGACGAGCAGGTCGTCCAGCAGGTGCCGGTCCAGGTCACGAAGATGGTGGCCGAGGAGCAGGTCCGTCAGGTGCCGGTTCAGACCGTCCGGAAGGTCGTCGAGCGGGTCGAGAACAAGGTGCCCGTCCAGGTTTGCAAGTACGTG
>JBIIQL010000340.1:0-4675 GCA_044342095.1 Pirellulales bacterium | reverse complement strand
ACGGCCCGGCTCATGTGGTGGAGGCCGACGGAATAGATCGCCGCCACGCGAACCCGGCCGGCCACCTCCTCGTGGAGCGTCCGCACCTCGTCTTCGAGCGCGTCATACCGGGCGATCAACTTCCGGCAGCCATCGAAGAACACCTGCCCCTCGCGGGTGGGGAGGAGCGGGCGTTTCGACCGCTCGATGAGTTGCACCCCCAGCCGGTGCTCGAGTTGGCTGACCACCTGGCTGGCCCCCGACTGGGAAATCCCGTTGTCCTCCGCGGCCCGCGAAAAGCTTCGGCGCACGACGATGTCGCAGAAGATTTTCAGTGACTTGAGGTTCATGAGCGCCGTCTCGACTGGCCGCAATTCCAGTCGGACGCCGTGGGGTTGGCCGGCCGCGACGAGCCCACGGGGCTCGTGTGGAAGCCTCCGCCGACCAGCCGCGAAATGAGTAAAACAGATGATGCAAGACGGCATCATCCATAAAACAGATGAAAGAGTACCGCGCCGAGGCTGTCCGTCAAGTCGGCATCCTCCCGGCTGCGGCCGCCGTTCCCGTGGGGATCCCCGCGGGACGGGCTTGAAAAAACGCGATGGGAGCCCCTTCCGAGCGCTGGTACACTCGTCTGCTTTCCGCGATGCCCCCGGCGGCTTTCCGCCCGCCGTGATCGGGCCTCAGCCATTCCCGGAAAGCCCCCTCGTGGCCACCCCCCCCTCCGCCGTCAAGGCCCAGCAAAAGGCGATCCAGAAGGCCGACACCCTCATCGAGGCCCTCGGGTGGATCCGCAAGTTCCGTGACACGACCACCGTCATCAAGCTCGGTGGGAGCGTCGTCGAACATCCCGACTCGCTCCGCCATCTCCTCGTCGACATCGTCTTCATGTCGACGCTCGGGATGCGGATCGTCGTCGTCCACGGCGGCGGAAAAGCGATCAGCCGGGCGATGGACGATGCCGGGCTCGCGCCGCGGTTCGTCCAGGGGCGTCGCTACACCGACGACGCCACCCTGGAAATCGTCGAGAAGGTCCTCGCCACCGAGCTCAACCATGATCTCGTCGCCCGGCTCGAGGAATACGGCGGCCGGGCGATGTCGCTCAATTTCCTCTCCACGAACGTCCTCTTCGGCGACCGACTGACCCTCGCCGGGCCGGGCGGGGAGGCGATCGATCTGGGCCATGTCGGCAGCGTCACACGCGTCGACCGGCTGACGATCGACAACCTCACCTACGCCGGTCAGGTGCCGGTGATCCCGTCGATGGCGATGGGCCCCGACGGCGAGAAGCTCAACGTCAACGCCGACACCGCCGCCACCGCCGTCGCCGCGGCGATCGGCGCCGAGAAGCTCGTCGTCCTTTCCGACATTCCCGGCGTCCTCCGCGACATCAACGATCCGGAGAGCCTCATCCACTCCCTCACCGCCAGCGAGGCCCGGCGACTGATCTCCGATGGCACGATCGCCGCCGGGATGATCCCCAAGATCGAGGGCTGCCTGGAGACGCTCGAGCAGGGCGTGAAGAAGATCCACATCATCGACGGACGGCTGCGGCATTCGCTCCTCCTCGAGATCTACACCACCAGCGGCGTCGGCACGGAGCTCGTCCGCGACGATGCCCTCGCCTCCTCGACGCGCGTCGGGAGCTCGTCCTAGGGCTTCCGATCGCCCCGCCTGCCCGTTTTCAAGCCGACAGGTTTTCCGCAGCATCCCCCGGTTTTTCCGCATCCGGTCCCGACGAGTCCCGAGCCCGTAGGTCAGGAGCCACGTATGTCCACCATCGACACCCTCGGTGCCGCCACGAAGGCGGTGATCGACACCTTCGACCGCTACGTCGTCCCCAACTACAAGCGGTTCCCGGTCTGCCTCGAACGCGGCGTCGGATCGAAGGTCTGGGATGCGGAGGGGCGCGAGTATCTCGACCTCTTCCCCGGCTGGGGCTGCAACCTCCTCGGCCATTGCCCGACCCCGGTCGTCAAGGCGGTGCAGGAGCAGATCGCGCGGCTGATCCATGTTCCCAACACCTGGTACACCGAGGCCCAGGGGGAATGGGCGAGGCTCCTCTCCGAGCGGAGCTTCGGCGGCAAGGCCTTCTTCTGCAATTCCGGCACCGAGGCCAACGAGGCGGCGATCAAGCTCATCCGCCTCCGCACCGACGGCGTGAAGTACAAGGTCATCACCTTTCGCGGCGGCTTCCACGGCCGCACGTTCGGCAGCGTCACCGCCACCGCCCAGCCGAAGTATCACGAAGGCCTCGGGCCGATGCTCTCCGGCTTCCAGTACGCCCCCCATGGCGATCTCGACGCGGTCGAGCAGCTCATCGACGACCACACCGGCGGGATCCTCATCGAGCCGATCCTCGGCGAGGGGGGCGTCGTTCCCGCTCCGCCGGGCTTCCTCGAGGGGCTCAGGCGTCTGTGCGACGAGCGTGATCTCATCCTCGCCTTCGATGAGGTCCAGTCGGGCTGTGGCCGGACGGGCGAGTGGTTCGGCTACCAGCACTTCGGGGTTCGCCCCGACGTGATCACGCTTGCCAAGAGCCTGTGCGCAGGGGTGGCCGGCGGTGCGATGCTCACCACCCCGGAGCTCGCCCGGCATCTCCGGCCGGGAATGCACGCCTCCACCTTCGGCGGCAATCCGATCGCCGCCCGGGCCGGGATCGCCGCCATCGAGATGATCGAGAACGAGGGGCTCCTGGCCCATGTCGCCACCGCCGCGGGAATCTTCCGCGAGCGGCTCGAGGCCCTCCGGGATCGCTGCGATTGCATCCGCGACGTCCGTGTCATCGGCATGATGATCGGCGTCGAACTGGCGATCGACGGCGCGCCGGTCGTCGAGGCCTGCCTCGAGAAGAATCTCCTCGTCAACTGCACGCAGGGACGCGTCATCCGCCTCCTCCCTGCGATGAACATCACCCCCGAGGACATCCACGACGGCTGCGACCGTCTCGGCGACGCGATCGTCGAGGTGGCCTCCCGCGCCTGACTGCCATCATGCTCCGTCACATCATCGTTCCCGAAGACCTCACGGCCCACGAGATCGAGGCCGTGTTCGCGATCTCGAAAGACCTCGAGACCAAGTACGACGCCGGCCTGCGCGAGCCGCTCTTTCCGGGCCGCGTCCTCGGATTGGTGTTCGAGAAGCCGAGCCTGCGCACGCGCGTCAGCTTCGAGGCGGCGATGGTCCATCTCGGCGGCGCCGCGGTGTTCCTCGGCGACGAGGCGGGCTTCTCGTCGTCGCGCGAGAGCATCGCCGACTTCGGCCGGGTGCTCAGTGAATACGTCGACGTCATCGTCTGCCGTTCGAAGGCCCACGAGACGATCCAGTCGCTCGCCGCCGTGTCGAGCGTGCCGGTGATCAACGGCCTCTCCGACTACTGCCACCCCTGCCAGGCCTTCGCCGATCTCTACACTCTCCGCGCCCACGTCGGCAGGCTCGCCGGCCTGACGCTGACGTTCGTCGGCGACGGCAACAACGTCGCCCGGTCGCTGGCGGTCGTGTGCGGCTTGCTCGGGATGCGGTTTGTCTTGGCCGCCCCCGAGGGCTTCCAGTTCGACGAGGCCTTCCGCAACCACCTCCGCGACATCCTCCCGAACGCCGAGGTCGAGGAGACGACCGACCCGGTGGCCGCCGTTCAGGACACGTCCTGCGTCTACACCGACGTCTGGACGAGCATGGGGCAGGAGAAGGAGCGCCTCGAGCGGCAGAAGGCTTTCCGCCCCTATCAGGTCAACACGGCCCTGATGCGCCACTGCCCCGACGCCCTGTTCATGCACTGCCTCCCCGCCCGCCGCGGGGAGGAGGTCACCGACGACGTCATCGACAGCAGTTGCAGCGTCGTCGTCGAGGAGGCCGCCAACCGGATGCACGTCCAGAAGGGGCTCCTCGCCTGGCTCCTCGGCCACCAAAGCTGAAGCCGGTCAGTGCCGCCCGATGATCTGTCGGCGTGCCGTCAGCAGGCAGTTTTTGCCCGGGCGTCGCGGCGTCACTTGCCCCCTTCGGCCGTTCCTTCGGCGGCGTTCTTGCCGGCATCCTTGCCCTCGCCCGGCTTCGCTTCGTCGAGGACGATCGACGCCGAGTTGATGCAGTAGCGGATCCCCGTCGGCGGCGGGCCGTCGTTGAAGACATGGCCGAGGTGGGCGCCGCACTTCCGGCAGGTGACCTCGACGCGCCGCATCCCGAACGTGAAGTCGGGCGTCTCGGCGACCTTGCCGTTGGCCTTCTTGTCGATCGGCGCCGAGAAGGCGGGCCAGCCACACTCGCTCAAGAACTTGTCACCCGAGGTGAACAGCGGCTCACCGCAGCAGACACACTTGTAGGTTCCCGGCGTGTCGGTCTTCCAATACTTGCCGGTGAACGCCCGCTCCGTTCCCTTCATCCGCGTGATCTGGAACTGCTCGGCCGTGAGCCGGCTGCGCCATTCCTCGAGCGTCTTGGGAAGCGGTTGGCCGAAGGGATCGTTGGCATCCTCACCGCCGGAAGTATCGGCTGCGTTGTCGGTGGGCATCGGTGGCTTGGCTCCGGGGTTCGGTCCGAACAGGGGGCCCTTGGGAGGGGTCTTCTGCCCCTGGGCGGTCTTCGGGCCGGGGGACTTCGTCTGGGTCTTCTTGGCGCGCGACGACCCGGCCGGAGGCGCCGGGGGGTCGTCGGCGGCCAGCACGACAGGGAGCACGGCGGCGATCGCCGTGGCAACGAT
>JBIIQL010000338.1:0-4684 GCA_044342095.1 Pirellulales bacterium | reverse complement strand
TCGAGGGAATCGCCGCGGAAGGCTGGCGCCAGGCTCGCGCCGTCGAGCGGCGCTCCCGGCTCGCCCCCGACGCCCGTCAGATCGAGGATCGTCGCCGGGATGTCCATCGTGATCACCGGCTCGTCGCTCGTCGTGCCCGGCGCCGTCAGGCCGGGCCACGAGACGATGAACGGCACCCGCACGCCCCCTTCCCAGGCCGAGCCCTTGCCGGCGCGGAGGGGACGGTTGTCGGTGACCGGGAGGAGGCCGCCGTTGTCGCTCGTGAAGATGATCGCCGTCGAGTCGCGAAGCGCGAGCCTGTCGAGCGCCTCGACGATCCGGCCGACCGAGTCGTCGATGCTCTCCACCATCGCGGCATACGTGGCGTTGGTCTGCCCAAAACCCTTCTCGCCCCCGATCGGCTTGCCGGCGCGGGACGCCGCATCGGGGAGGCCGCCGGCAGCGACATACGTCGCCTCGACGTCGGGCTTGGCCTGGAGCGGGGTGTGGACGCCGAAGTGGGGAAGATAAAGAAAGAAGGGATGGTCGCGGTTGGTCTCGATGAAGGCCACCGCCTCCCCCGTCAGCCGGTCGGTGAGGGATTCGCCGGCGGGGCCATCGGTGAGTGTGGGGATCTTGTAGGGGGAGAAGTAGCTCGATGGCTGACCGCGGTCGGTGCCGGCGAGATTGATGTCGAAGCCCTGCTGCTCGGGGGCATGGTCGACGCCGCCGAGATGCCACTTGCCGATCGACGCCGTCGCGTAGCCAGCCCCCCGCAGTCGCTCCGCCACCGTCACCGCTTCCAGCGGCAGCAGTTTTTGCCAAGCGGGGATCCTCAGGGGCGCTTGTGGGTTCTCATGGCCGGCGATCCAGTCGGTGACGTGGAGCCGGGCCGGCGCCTGCCCGGTCAGGAGCGCCGCACGTGTTGGCGAGCAGACGGTGCAGGCGGCGTAGCCTGCCGTGAAGCGGAGCCCAGCGGCGGCGAGCCGGTCGATGTGGGGCGTCTTGTAAAACTCGCTCCCCTGACAGCCGAGATCGAACGCGCCGAGATCGTCGACGAGGATCACGATCACGTTGGGGGGACGTGGCGGTCGATCGGCGGCGGGGCAGGAGGGGGATGGAAACGCGACGATCGCGGTGAGAAGAAGCCACACGTGTGGCGACCAGAGGCGTTTCCCCGCGCGGGCGACCAAGGAGGAGCGGTCCATAGGGGAGGGGGGTGGTGTGAGGGAGGGGCGTCGTGTGGTGGCTGATCCCTTTCCGGCGGGAGCCCCCCAGAGAATACCGCGGCAAACACGGGCCGGAGTTTCGGGATGATGGTGCGGCTGCGTGAGGCGGCGCTACGGTATTCTGTCGGCTGGGCAGGACCGTCGTCTCTGTTCGCCCGTCTGGCTGCCAAGCAGGTCCGAAGTGCCATGGGCGTGCGCGTCAGTGTGATCATTCCCACCTGGAACCGGGCCGCGGCGGTCGTCGAGGCGGTCGGCGACGTCCTCCGCCAGACGGAGACCGATCTCGAAGTCCTCGTCTGCGACGATGGCTCGACCGACGACACCCGCAGGCGCCTGGAGGCGATTGCCGACCCAAGGCTCGTGTGGCTCGATGGCCCGCGGTCGGGGTGTCCGGCGGCCCCGCGCAACCGGGGGATCGGCAGGGCCCGCGGCGAATGGATCGCGTTTCTCGATAGCGACGACCGCTGGCTGCCGACGAAGCTCGCGCGGCAGCTCGCGGCGGCAAGCGCCGCTGGGGTCGGGGCCGTCTCCTCCAATGCCACGCGCCTCCGCGACGGAAAGCCCACCGGCGCCGTCGTCGATCATCCCCGGCCGCTCATCCGCACGTCCGATCTCCTCTCCTGGAATCCGGTCGTCTGTAGCAGCATGGTCGTCCGGGCCGACGTGCTTGGGCGCTGCGGCGGCTTCCCGGAGGATCGGGGCTGTCTGGCGATCGAGGATCATGCCCTCTGGCTCCGCGTCGCGGCGCTCACCGACATCGCCTACGTCGACGAGTGCCTTGTCGTCTACGCCGACGAGCCGGCCACGAGTGTCCGGGCAGGCCTCTCGGCCAGCGCCGACGAGCAGCGCTTGGCGCTCTACGAGAGCTATCAACGGTGGTGGAAGAAATCGGGGCAGCGGCCGTCGCTCCGTCACCGGCTCCTCGTCGCGGCGCGCTGCTTCCGCTCGCGCGGCCGACTGCGGGCCGCGGCACGCGGCACGCCTGCCCCGGGGGCAGCGCGATGAAGATCCTCCTCACGGTGGAGTCGTATTGGCCGTCGCGCGGCGGCTGCCAGGAGGTGGTGCGGCAGCTCGCCTGGCGCCTCGCGGAGCGCGGCCACGACGTCACTGTGGCGACCTCCGCCGATCCGGCCCGGGCCGAGGGGGCGATCGACGGCGTCCGGGTCGTCGGCTTCGAGATCAGCGGCAACGAGGTCTCCGGCTACCGGGGCGATACGCAGGCCTACGTGAACTGGGTCAGGGAACACAGAGCCGACGTGATCCTCAACTACTCGGCGCAGGTTTGGCCGACCGACCTCCTCCTCCCGGTGCTCCCGGAGCTCGAGGCCCGAAAAGTGCTCGTGCCGTGCGGCTATTCGATGCTCCGGGTGCCCCGCTACCGCGACTACTACGCCCGGCTGCCGGCGCTCCTCCGCGGCTACGATCGGCTCGTCCATCTCTCCGATGTCTACCGCGACGCCGAGTTCGCCCGCGCGCACGCCCTCTCCCACACGGTCGTCATTCCCAACGGCTGCGGCGCCGATGAGTTTGGCCCCGTCCCCTCGATCGACATCCGCCGTCGGCTCGGCATCGCCCCCGAGGCCTTTCTTGTGCTCCATGTCGGCAGCCACACCGCGCTCAAAGGGCACGGCGATTGCCTGCGGATCTTTCGCGGCGCTCAGTTGCACGATGCCCATCTGCTCCTCGTCGGCAACGACGTCCCCGGTGGCTGCGGGGGACGCTGCCGGGCGCGGGCGTGGCTGGCGAACTGGTCCCCCGCGGACCGGCTCCGGCGCAGCCGCGTCACGGTCGCCGATCTCGACCGCGAGGCGATCGTCGCCGCCCACCACGCCGCCGATCTGTTCCTCTTTCCCTCGAACGTCGAGTGTTCGCCGCTGGTGCTCTTCGAGGCGGCCGCGACGCGGACGCCGTTTCTCGCGACCGATGTCGGCAACGTCGCCGAGATCGCCCGCTGGACCGGCGGCGGGGAGGTCCTCCCGACGACGTACGAGACGAATGGCCTCGCGCATGTCGACGTGGCGGCCGGCGCCACCCGGCTCCGGGAGCTGTGGCGAGATCGGGCCGGACGGGAACGGATGGGCACCGCGGCCCACGCCGCCTGGCGCGCCCGCTTCACCTGGGAAACGATCGTCTCCGACTACGAGCGGCTCTTTTTCGACCTCGTCGAGGAACGGTCATGAGAAGCTCGCGCGTGATCGTCCGGCTCGAAGGAGGACTTGGCAACCAACTCTTCCAATACGCCGCCGGCCGGAGCCTCGCCCTGGCCACCGGCCGGGATCTCCTCCTCGACACCTCGGCCTACCGGGAAGACCCGCTGCGGAGCTATCAGCTCGACCGTTTCGCGATCGCTGCCCGGCCGCTGCGTCGCGGCGACGTGCCCTGGTTCAGGCTGCGGCGATCGCGGCTCGGGGCGATCCTCCCGCGGCGCGCTCGCGTGGAAATCGTCCGCGAGTCGTTCCCGGCGCGGGTGCCGGTGTGGCCCGAGGCTCCGGGAGACGGTGCCGGCACGCCCTACCTCATCGGCTACTGGCAGTCGGAGCGGTATTTCGCGGCCATCGCCGACACGATTCGCCGGGAGGTGCGGGTGAACGCCGCCCCCGAGGGACGCAACGCCCGGCTCCTCGACGAGATCGCCGCCGGCGACGCGGTAGCGATCCATGTTCGCCGCGGCGATTATGTCTCGAACCCTGCGTCGACGGCGTACCACGGCCTCTGTGGACTGGAGTACTACGAGGCGGCGATCCGCCGGCTCGCGGGAAGCGTTCCCCGGCCCCACTGCTTCGTCTTCTCCGACGATCTCGACTGGGTGCGCACGAACCTCGACACCGGCCATCCGACGACCTTCGTCGGCCACAACACCGACACCCCGTGGGAGGATCTCCGCCTCATGGCCGCCTGCCGGCATTTCATCGTCGCCAATTCCTCGTTCAGCTGGTGGGGAGCGTGGCTGGGGGAATGGCCTGGAAAGCAGGTGATCGCCCCGGCCCGCTGGTTTCGGGCCGACCATGGCGGCGAAGGGGAGATTGTCCCCGCGGAATGGCTGCGGATGTGACGTGTGGCACGGATCGGTCGGTCGGCGTCGTTCTCTCTTCCGAATCCCCCACCAATCCCCCGTGCACTCGAGCATGGACGACCCAGCCTGGCGAGCCTGGTACGACCGCCATGCCGCGCGCCTCCTCTTCTATGCGCGGCAATGGCTTGCAGACCGGGCGAGCGCGGAGGATGCGGTGCAGGGGGGATTTGTAAAGGTGTGGCGCGGGTGCCGGCCGGGGGAGGCCCCCGACGTGCCGCTCCTCTACGCGGCGGTGCGGTCGGAGGCCCTCGATCTGCTCAAGAGTCGGGCCCGGCGGCGGGCCCGGGAGGATCGTGCCGTCGCGGGCAGCGGCGACGCTTGGTGGGAAGACGATCCGCTCGTCTCGCAGGAGCGGGCTGCCGCCGTGCAGGGAGCGCTCGAACAACTCCCCATCGAGCAGCGC
>JBIIQL010000337.1:0-4685 GCA_044342095.1 Pirellulales bacterium | reverse complement strand
AGGCCGCCAGGCTCCACGGGCCCGCGTCGCCGCGTCTTGCCCGGTGCGGACGGCCGCTTCGAGAACCCTGTCGGCATCGGCCCCGAGCCGCACCGCCTCGGCCAGAGCCGCCGTCGCGGCTGGGCCAGCCCAGGCCACCGGCAGCCCAGCCGCCTCGAGCCCTGCGGCCCGGGCGCGGAAGGCCGCGGTCGCATCAGTGTGGGCAGCGGCGGCCATGCGTCACCGGAGAAGAGGGAATGAGGGGCAGGAACCTCTTCCTCCCCCACCCTCAAGGAGACGCGGGCACGGTCGTTTTGTATGCGGCGAAACGCCGCTTACTTCAGCTCGATCGCGATCGGCTCCGAGGCCGCCCCGTTGCTGCCGTGTTCGGCGTGGCCATCGTCGCAGCACGCTTCCTGCTCGGCGGCCATCGCCCGGATCTCCTGCGTGATCTTCATCGAGCAGTACTTCGGGCCGCACATGCTGCAGAAGTGAGCGCTTTTGAAGGTGTCTTGGGGGAGCGTCTGGTCGTGGTAGCGACGGGCCGTCTCCGGATCGAGCGAGAGGCGGAACTGTTCGTTCCAGTCGAAGGCGAAGCGGGCCCGGGAGAGGGCGTCATCGCGCTGCCGGGCATTCTTGCGGTGGCGGGCGAGATCGGCGGCATGGGCGGCGATCTTGTAGGCAATCACCCCCTGCTTGACGTCTTCGGCGTCGGGGAGGCCGAGGTGCTCCTTGGGCGTCACGTAGCAGAGCATCGCCGCGCCGCTCCAGCCGGCGATCGCGGCGCCGATGGCGCTGGTGATGTGGTCGTAGCCGGGGGCGATGTCGGTGACCAGCGGCCCGAGAACGTAAAACGGCGCCTCGTCGCACTCCTCCATCTGCCGCTTGATGTTCATGTCGATCTGGTCCATCGGCACATGGCCCGGCCCCTCGACCATCACCTGGCAGCCCTTGGCCCAGGCCCGCCGCGTCAGCTCGCCGAGGACATGGAGCTCGGCAAACTGGGCTTCGTCACTGGCGTCGGCGATCGATCCCGGTCGCAGCCCGTCGCCGAGGCTCCAGGTGACGTCGTACTGACGGAAGACGTCGCACAGATCCTCGAAGTGGGTGTAGAGGGGATTCTGCTGGCGGTGGGCCATCATCCAGCGGGCGATGAGCGAGCCGCCGCGGCTGACGATCCCCGTGATCCGCTTCGTGGTCAGCCCGAGGTGCTCCTGGAGCAGGCCGGCGTGGACGGTCATGTAGTCGACCCCCTGCCGGGCCTGCTTCTCGCACATGTCGATGAAGTGGTGGGCGCGCATGTCCTCGATGTCGCCGCCGAGCTCCTCGAGCATCTGGTAGATCGGCACGGTGCCGATCGGTACCGGCGAGGCGTCGATGATCGCCTGGCGGATGCCGTCGATGTCCTTGCCGGTGGACAGGTCCATGACGGTGTCGGAGCCGTAGTGGACGGCGAGGTGGAGCTTTTCGAGCTCGGTGGCTTCGTCGCTGGTGACGGCAGAATTGCCGATGTTGGCGTTGATCTTCGTGCGGGCGGCGATGCCGATCGCCATCGGCTCGAGTTGCTTCGTGAGATGGATGACGTTCGCCGGGATCACCATCCGCCCGCGGGCCACCTCCGCCCGGATCGTTTCCTCGGGAAGGTCTTCACGCTTGGCAACGAAGGCCATCTCGGGAGTGATCGTGCCGGCACGGGCCTGTTCGAGTTGAGTCATGGTGGGCTCCGACGGGGCGGACTGAGTGAATGACAGCGTGAATGGCAGCGTTTTGACGCCGCCGCGGACAGCCAAAGGGGAACGGCAGAGGCCCCGCTACGGTAGCAGAAATCTCAGCCACCGCGGAGCGTCCGGCCGGGCGTGCGGGAAGCTGGAAAAAGAAAGTCAGAGAGTCTTGAGATATTCGAGGACGGCGCTCTTCTCCCCCTCGTCGAGGAGGTCGGGGTAGGTGTGCCCTCCGGCCCCCTTGCCGTGCCGACTCGTGTCGAACCAGGTGCGCCGCTCGGCGGCCGACAGGGGCCCGTCCGGACGAGCGTCGCGGGCTTCGATGGCGAGGCCAACACGGTCGAAATCGTAGTCGGGGCGCGGCGAAGGAGCGCTGGCTTCCCCCTCTGGCCCTGCGCCCGTGGAGTTCCGACCGGCCAGCGCATCGAGCCTGCGCCACACGGCGGGACGCTTGTCGGGATGGAGGAGGTGCCAGAGCGTCGGCACCGAGCCGTTGTGGAGGTAGGGGGCACTTGCCCAGATGCCGTCGAGCGGCGGGGCGACATAGCCGTCGGGAGCGTCGACCCCTTCGATCTCGCAGTCATCGGCAAACCAGCTGACGTTGAGCGCTCGGCGATCCTTGACGGTGAGCGAATCGAACCGGACCCGATCGGTGCCGACCTCGTCGATCGCCACCATCCGTTCGGGGTACGCTCGCCCTGGTCCGTCGCGGGGGCCGTCGTAGGTGCCGTGGCAATCGGCACAGTGCGTGGCAAACAAGCCCCGGCCACGCTCGGCGAGCGCCGCATCGACCGGCCCCTCCCACTGCGGCGGTTCGAGCGATTCCAGCCACGCCTCGATGTCGCGAAACTCCCCCTCCCAGGCGTGGAACTTCTCCGGACCGTTCTCCTTGACGAGGAGAAATTGCATCAGCATCCGGTGCCCCTTGGGGGCGAAGGCATCGGCGTAGATCCGCTTCCGCTTCGAATAGTTCCACCAGGCCGGGGCGTCCATGTCGTGGTGGGCGAGATCGAAGCGGGGCGTCTTCGGCACGATCGAGAGGTCGGGATCACGATGCTGCATGAGGGCCACGCCGAACATCACGGCGTTCGTCGTGCCGTTGGTCGTTCCCAGCGGCATCAGCAGCCCGCCGAGATCCATGTGGCCAAGCGCCTTCCCCTGCCGCAGCTTCACCTGCCGCACCTCTTCGGTGAGTGTCTCGAGCGCGTAGCGGGTGTTCGGGGCGCCGGGGATGACGCGGCCGGCGACCGTGCCCTGATGGCAGGCGAGGCAACTCATCGTCCACTTGCCCGCCCCGTCGACGACGTATTGGAGCGTCCGCGAGGGGTCGTCGGGATGAGGGGAGAGGCCATAGCGGTCCATCGTCATGCGCCGCCGGTCATTCACATCGGCCGCCTCGGCCTGCGATTTCGCCGGCTCCTCCCACACCGTCCAGAGGGCGTCGAACACACCCTGATCGAAGTCGGCGGGGAGATAGGCCCGGTGGAGGAGATGGTCGTAGCCGGCTGCTACGGCCGGTGGCGGCAGCGGCGTTTGGACGGGCGCAGCCTCCTGGCCCAGGGAGGGCGCCATCCGAAGGACTGCGGCGAACATGCCGAGAAGTGCCGCTGTGGAGATCCGCGCGATCCTGACACCGAATCGACGTTCGGTTCCGGGTCGGTTCATGGCATACTCTTCGAATCTGCCCACATCAGGCTTCCCCGGCGATCGGGGAAGTCCCCTGCCCTTCCGGCCGCTGTTTCGACCACTCCGCCAGTATAGGCGGCTTTCCCTCCGCGGCCTCCCGCCATGGTCACCGCCAACCCACTCCTGATCCCGGAATTGCGGGTGATGCTCGCCGAAGGGGATGTCGAGGGCTTGCGCGGCGTGGCGGAGGAGCTCCACCCGGCGAGCGTGGCGGAGTTTTCCGAGGGGCTCGCGGATGGGGAGCTCTGGCAGCTCCTCGATGCCCTGCCGCTCGAGCGACAGGGGGACATTTTCCCTTACTACCCGCTCGCCCGGCAGGTCGAACTCGTCAAATCGGCCGACCGCCAGCACCTCGGGCCGCTCCTGGAGTGGATGGCGGCCGACAACCGGGTCGACCTCCTCAGGGAACTCGACTCCGACCTCGTCGAGGAGATCCTCCCGCTGGTGGCGAAGGCGGAGCGGCACGACATCCGCATGCTCCTCTCCTGTCCGGAGAACTCGGCCGGGGCGCTGATGACGACGGAGTATGCCTCGCTCCCCGCCGAGATCACGGCTGGCGAGGCGGTGGCCAGGCTCCGCTCTCAGGCCCCCGACAGCGAGTCGATCTATTACATCTACGTCCTCGACGCCGACCGGCGGCTCGTTGGCTTCATCTCGCTTCGCGACCTGATCCTCGCCCGCCCCAACGCCCTCGTCGGCGACCTCATGCAGGAGGATCCGATCAGCGTCCGCATCGAGGAGCCGGTCGACGAGGTGGTGCAGAAGCTCGCCCGCTACGACTTCCTCGCCATCCCCGTCGTCGACGACCACAATCGGCTCGTCGGCATCGTCACCCACGACGACGTCCTCGATGCCGTCCGCCAGGATGCCACCGACGAGGCCCAGCGGGCCGCGGCAATAGCTCCCCTCGGCGAGGGCTACCTCGAGGCGGCGCTGGTGTCGCTGACCTGGAAGCGAGGGGTGTGGCTGACGATCCTCTTCGGCACGGCGGCCGTGACGGCGATGGTGCTGGCGAAGTGGAAGCCGACGCACGAATGGCTGATGTACTTCATCCCGCTGGTCGTCGCCAGCGGCGGCAACTCGGGTAACCAAGCGGCCACGCTCGTGATCACCGCCCTCTCGACGGGCGACTGCAGGCTCGCCGACTGGAAGCGGATCCTCCGCCGCGAGTTTGTCGTCAGCCTGATGCTCGGCGTCCTTCTGGCGATCCCTGGATTCCTCCTCGGCCTCGCCTACGCCCCCGATCCGATGCACGCGCTGGTGATCCCGGCGACGGTCTTCTCCGTCGTCATGGTGGGG
>JBIIQL010000336.1:0-4695 GCA_044342095.1 Pirellulales bacterium | reverse complement strand
GAACGTGTTACCGACATCGAGGAAGGCATGGTGAAAGCCCCGGGCGACAAGCGCCGGCGCCGCGCAGCGCTCCGTGAAGGCATCTGGAAACATCAGGCACCAGCTCCAGGGATTTCCGGGAAGCGGTGTCGCGGGGACGACGACCCACGCCTCCGCCCCCTCGAACTGGAAGCGCCGGCGGGCGTGGCCGTGCCACTGATCGACCGTGGCGCCGGCGACGTCGAGGTCGACAGCCGCTCTGGCCGTTGTCGGGGCGAGCGCTCCGAGGGCAAGAAGGGCCGAGAGGGCCAGGAGAAACGGGCGGCGGTGCATGGCAGATTCCGTGGGCCTTTGGTGGAACGGCGAGCCTTTGTCAGCCGATGTCGAAGAGGCGCGGGAGCGGGGCATCGGCGGGGAGGGCGAGGATCGTTCGCAGCTCGGCGAGCTCGTCGTCGTCGAGCGACACGAACACGACCGGATCCTGGACGAGGTCGGGGTTCACGAGCCGGTGGCCGGTGACTTTCCCCTCCGTGACGATTGGAGCCCGGCCGTATCCATACATCATCCAATCGACCGGGCCGAAGAAGTCGGCCAGCGTGATCGCCGGCGGGAGCGGCCGGCGGACGAAGTAGAGCTCGAGACACGTCTTCCAGAAGTGGGGGACGAACTTCTCGCCGACGTCGGCGATCCCGTAGCGATCGCGGTTGGTGCCGGCGAGGCAGGTTGGCAGGGCGACAAGCGGGCCTCCGCGCCGCAGGCTTCCGCGCTCGAGCGCCGCGCCGAGATTTTCCAGGAAGTCGGCACTGAAGCAGTCGTCGCAGACGATCGTGAGGTGGGAGAGATCGATGCCGGCGGGGGGCGTAGAGTTGTTCCCCTGCTTGGCATCACTTTGCTTGGCATCCCCCTGCTTGGCGCCGCCGAGGATCGCGGCGGCGAGCTGCTCGCAGGGAATCGAATAGCTCTGGATCTCCTCCGGAAGGCCGTGGCCGAGGACGACAACGGTGGTGGGCTTCCGGTCGCTGGCTGCCTTCTGGACTGCGGCGAGGAAGCCCGCGGCGGTGGCCTGCTTCGTATCGGGGCCGGTGGGGCCCCCCTGCCCCTGCTTCCAGACCGTCGCCTCGGCGTCGTAGGCCCCGGCGATCGTCGTGATCTCCTTCGGGTCGAGGCCGCGGTCGGGATCGAGAAGGCCGATCACTCTCCGCCCTTCACCAACGACGACGTCCGCGGCATGTTTGTCGCGCATCCGGAGGATGAAATCGGCAAGGCGGGCGAGCGTCTCGATCCGGTCGGCTGCCTCGAGGGGCGCAAGCGCCGCGGCGTGGCGCGTGGCGAGGAGCCAGAGCGACGGCTCGATCTGTCGGTACTCGCGATCGGTCGCCTCCAGCCGGTCGCGGATCAGCGGTGAATCGTCGCGAGCAAACGCTGCAAAGGCAGCCGCGGCGGCCGCATCAGGCTTCGCTTCAGGGGCGGCGGCTGGCGCGAAGCCCCCGATCGCCAGCGGGCAGAGAATCGCGGTGCACAGCAGCGTCACGACCCGCGACCGTGACAGAAAAAACGCTGCCACAAACCGGGCGGCGGCGGGCATGCGGGGCATGAGGAGAGGCTCTCGGTGTTTTTGATGAACCGCAGAAATCGATGGAAGGCGACGGCGTAGCCACCGACGACCATGGACTCAACGCCGTTCGATTCGAGCAATCGAAAGAAGTCTTCGAAGTCGGGTTGGGTATTCATAGAGGAACGTTCCGGCCTCGACCCTCAACCGCTCGACTTCGTCGAGTCGCTCTTCCGGCGTTCGCCTTCTCCATGCCCGGCGATCCGCTTCGGCCTGCGATTTCTGGTCGGTGATGTGCAGGTGTGGCATGACGTGAATGATTCCGTGGGTGCTTATCGATTCTATCCCCTCGATCCGTGGGGCGTCAGCACTGGCTCAGGGAAGCCTCGCGTCTGCCCTCGCGCATGGCGGTCCCCTTCCTGGGATGTGTGGCCTGTCGGGTGCGAGTCGACGCTGCACCGCGACGAAAAACTTTTCCCGAATGGAGCGTTGACGATCGGCTTGCCGATGGGTA
The DNA here is from genome assembly GCA_044342095.1 of Pirellulales bacterium. GTDB lineage: Bacteria > Planctomycetota > Planctomycetia > Pirellulales > UBA1268 > QWOP01. The sequence continues at coordinate 2,650 of JBIIQL010000336.1, read as the reverse complement.
CTGTACGCGCGTTCACATTTTGCGGGAGGCGGGACCAGTGGCCGACGACACGACAACCTCCGACACCGCCGCCGGCAGCCTCGCTGATCTCGTGGCCCGGGGCGTCGTGAGCCGGGCCGGAGGGGGGGCTCGAGGCCAATTCGGCGGCCAGTTTGCCAGCCAGTTTGCCAGCCAGTTCGGCACAAGCGTCTGGACCTGCCTCGAGCCTGCCGACGCCACGGCAAGCCTGCCGCGGGCGATCTTCCCGAGCGGCTTCCGGGGGATCGATCGGCTCCTTCCTACCGGAGGGATCGGCAGCGGCAGTCTGATCGAATGGATCGGCGGGCCGGCATCGGGAGCGGCGACGCTCGCCTTCGCGGTCGCCGGGAGACTGCGCGCGGCCCGGCCCGAGGGGACGGCCGGGCCGATCCTCGTGGTCGATCGTCAGGGGCGATTTCATCCACCGGCGGTGATGCCGTGGCTCGAAGGGCCTGCGGCGGGAAAGCCGAAAGCCTCCGGGGCCGCCGTTGGACCGCTCGTCGTCATCCGGCCGTCGCGCGACGAGGAGGAGATCTGGGCGATTGATCAGGCGCTCCGCTGCCCCGGCGTGACGGCCGTGCTCGCTTGGCCAAAGCGCGTTTCCAATACGGCGATGCGACGCTGGCAACTGGCGGCCCGCGGCAGCGGTACGGTGGGATTTTTGGTGAGGCCGGTGGCGGCCCGGCGCGAGCCGTCGTGGGCCGAGGCCCGGCTCAACGTGGCGGCCGTGCCGATGCTCGGACGCTTCCGGGGGGGCGACGATCCCCTCTCGTCGCATCGCTGGGCGCCCGCCGTCGGTTCGCTCGCGGTCCGGCGGCTGCGGCTGTCGCTCCAGGAGGGGCCATGGGCGTGTGAGCAGCCCCCCGATGTGCCCACGGTGGAGATCGCGCTCGATCTGGCCACCGGCCGCGAAGCGATCAGCGACGCCACCACCAACAGCCACCGCAGGGGCGGCCCGTGGGGCGGCGCCGCGCCGGCCGGTCCGCCTCGGTCGCCAGGGACGCTCTCCGAGGGCAATGGAGCGGGAGGGGTGTCGTGCCGCGCATCTTGACCCTGTGGCTGCCGCGCTGGCCGGTGCAGCGGCGGTTGAGCGGCAACGCCGAGCTGCGCCACGGGCCGGTGTTCGTCTGCCAGCGCCAGCCACAAGGCGCGATGACGGTGGTGGCCTGGGCCATTCCTCGTCGTCCGGCAGCGCCGCAGGCCGGTGGGGAGAGAGCCGGGCACGTGAGGGCCGGGAATGCGATAGCCGGGCCAGCAACGGCCGGCGATGGAGTGGCGATCCAGGCCGGCATGCCTTTGGCGGAGGCGATGGCAGCGGTGGCGCTCGTCCATGGCTCGCACGCCTGTCGCCGGGCTTGGATCGATCATGACGATCCGGTGGCCGATCGCGACGCGCTGCTCGAGATCGCCCGCTGGTGTCGGCGCTTCACGCCGGCGGTGGCGGTGGAGGGAAGCGGCGGAGGCGAGCACCAACGGCCGGAGTGCCTCCATCTCGATGTCACGGCCACGGCAGGCTTTTTCGGTGGCGAAGAGAGACTCGCGCGCACCGCCGTATGGACGCTCGCCGCACGGGGGCTCCATGCCCGCGGGGCGATCGCCGACACCCCCGGAGCCGCCTGGGCCGCCGCCCACCACGTCGATCGATTGGCGGCGCTGGCCGGCGAGCCGACGCCGCGCGGCCGGCGGCGGAGCGTGGTGGTGATGCCGGGAGGGCATCGGCTCACCGCGGCGCGATCGACCGCGGAGGTGCCCGCGACGGCGGGCCCGCTGGCGGATGTCGCGGGGGGCCTGGTCGATGCGTTGCCAGCCACGGGGCTGCGGTTGGATGGCGGCACGCTCCAGAAGCTTCGTGAAGTCGGGATCGATTCGATTGGTGGGGTGATGCGGCTCCCGCGCCGGAGCCTCGCGTCGCGCTTCGGTCCGCTGCTGGTGCGCCGGCTGGCGGAGTTCACGGGAGAGCGGGCCGAGCCGCTCGAGCCGTTGCCGGGTGGAGAGCTGCCGCAGGCCGGCCATGCCTTCGATTTCCCCCTCTCGCTCCGCGGTACCTCGGAGGAGCAGTTTGCCGAATGCCTCCGCCCGCTCCTCGAAGCGTGCGTTCGGCCCCTGTCTGCCGCGGGGCATGGCGTGACGGCCCTCCAGTTGAGGCTCGAACGGGTGAGGCTCGAACGGGTAAGGCTCGAACGGGTAAGGCTCGAACGGGTAAGGCTCGAACGGGCGCGGCCCGAGCGCCCCGGCTTGGCCGGCGCCGATGCGTTGACCGGGGCGGCGGGGCGATCCACGGCCACCAGCGCCCCGGTCGTCGTCGATGTCGGGCTCTTCCGACCGAGCGTGGCCGTCGGCCATCTGGCGGAACTGATCCGCCTGCGGATGTCGCGCATGCAGCTGCCGAAGGAGATCGAAGGTGTGACGATCGAGGTCGTGGCCGCCGGGGAGATGGGTAGCCGGCAGCGGATGCTGTTCGGCGAGGCGGAGGAGGCGGGGGATGGGGAGGTCGCCATGCTGCTCGAGCGCCTGGCGGGGAGGCTCGGCCGCGCAGCGGTTTACGAGCCACGCTCGGTCGCCGATGCCCAGCCGGAGCACGCCTGGACGGCCGTGCCGCCAGGGCAGAGCACGCGATCGCCCAGACGCATCA
>JBIIQL010000335.1:0-4699 GCA_044342095.1 Pirellulales bacterium | reverse complement strand
GGCGAGAAACCGGCCGGCATAGCCCCCCAGTTGGGCAAGCTCCGCGGCCACCTCGTCCGCCGCCGTCCCCGAGCGGCCATGGATCGCGACACGGGCCCCACCGGACGCCAACCGCACCGCCACCGCCCGGCCGATGCCGTGCGTCGCGCCGGTGACAAGCACCGTCTTGCCGGCGAGGTTGCTCGTCGCTGCCGCCATCGTGCTTCCCTCGCTCATGCGGCCGGCTTCTCGTCGCCGGATGCCGCAGGTGCCGGGTCAGATGCCGGCGGCGTCTGAGGAGCCGGCGTGGCCCCGTCGGTCGGTGCGGCGGTAGGCGCGGCGGCAGCGCGGAGCGGCAAGCGGTAACAGACCGCCTCGACGGCGTTGCGGACGAGAAGCTTGTCGCCGACGACCGCGGGGCAGTTCCAGGTCTGGTCGGAGAGAGCCGCGAGACGGGCCACTTCGCGGTGGGCCTCCGGCGTCGCCTCGACGAGGACGACGTCCCCGGGCTCCGACTGGACGACGAGGAGATCGCCAACACGGAGCAGTTGCCCCTGGTCATAGCGCCCCCCCTTCCACATCCGCTTGCCGTCGCTGGCGCGAAGGCATTCGAGGATCCCGTCGGAGAGGCCGTAGAGATGGCCGTCGTGGAGGGCGACGTTCGTGAACTTCGTCTTCATGCCAGCCTTGTTGCGCCACGCTTCCTTCATCGACCACGCCCCGTCGGCGCCGGGCGTCAGGTCGAAGGCCGCGGAGCCGACGCCGTAGCCTTTCGAGATGAAGACGCGGTTGGGGCCGATCACGAGGGGCTGGGTGCAGGAGGCGTCGGAGTTGCTGTGCCCGGGCCAGGGGAAACGCCAAGCCTCGTCCCGCGTGGCCGGATCGAAGCCGATCGCCTGCGACTCGGTTACCGCCACGAGAAACTCCCGGCCGCCGAGCGTGAGGAGTGCCGGGCTGACGTAGCTGATCTGGTCGTCGCCGGCCGTCCAACGGCGTTCGCCGGTCGCTCGGTCATAGGCCACGAGTGCCACCGGCCCGTCGGCCCGTGGTCCCCCCCCTTGGACGATGACGACATCGCCGAGCACGAGCGGGGAGCCCGAGCGGCCCCAGGCGACGGCCATCGCGTGCGTGGCCGCGTCGATGCCGAGGTCGGCGACGACATCCTTCTTCCACAGCACCCTGCCGGTGGCGCCATCGATGGAAAACAGCCAACCGGTGGCCCCGGCTGCATAGACAACGCCGTCGTGGATCGTCGGCGTCGAACGCGGACCGATGCCGCCGAGGACCGTCTGGTGGCGGGCGGTCACCGCCACTTGCCACTCCGGATCGCCGGTGGCTAGCGACAAACAGGTGACGATCTCGTCGTCGCCGCGCTGCTCGAGCGTCACGGCGTGATCGCCGAAGGTGGCAAACCCGCTCCAGCCGGCGCCGATCGGGCGACGCCAAACCTCCCGCGGCGGACGCCGCTTCCAGTCGGGATCGAGCGCGGAATCCGCGGCAGGGAGCGAGGCGTCGCCCGCCGGCCCGAGGAAGCGGGGGAAGTCGTGGGCCGCCGCTTGCCAGGGGGCCGCGGCAGCGATCGGCGGCGGCGCGGTGGGGCGGGCGAGCAGTTTGTCACGCGACTTCTGCCACGCCCAGCGGAACTCCGGGACCAGATCGCCACTGACCCGCTCGATGCGGAGCGTCGCCACGCCGAGGGCCACGAGCCCGAGGAGCCCGTAGGTAAGGATCCCCTTCCGCGTCGGACTGTGGCCACTCTCTCGGACAAACCACACCACCGCCGACATCAGCGCCGAGAAGCCGAGGATGAGCGTGATGATGTTGCGGACGGCGCCGTCGACGACACCGCCCACGACCTGTTCGAGGAGCCCCGCCCGGACCATCGCCGCCGCCGCGGCGAGCGAGCAAAGGGAGACGATCAACCGGCGCGGGGGCCAGAGCGAGGGCGTCTCGGAGGGGGGGGCTGGCTCGATCGCGGCCACGGAACGCTGCTGCTTCGACCGGCTCTTGGACTTGCTCATGCGGGGATCGCCTCGCGGTCGCCCCACCGCTTCGTTCGCACGCGCGACACGCCGACAGGGCCGAACCGGGAGAGTTTACCGGTCGTGCTGTTCCCGCGCCCACGCGAACCTTTCCCGCTGGTCGATCGCGTCCCCGATTCCTTGTCCGTGCCGCAGACCCCGACTACACTCGCCCGACGCTTGGGCTTTTCAGCCCCATTCCCCCTCAACGGAAGCCCTCATGACCAGCCCCGAGCCCCACCGCTCCTCCGGGTCGAGCCCGCCGTCCTCGTCAGCCGCGATCGACGCGGCCCTCCGGTCAGGGCGGGGCGTGGGCCCCTCCACCGCCGCCGTCCATGCTGGCGAGGCCCGGCAAAAACTGGCCGACGCGATCACCGACCCGATCGTCTCCGCGTCGACCTACACGTTCCCCGACACCCGCTCGATTCTTGACTTCATCGAGCAGGATCTCCCCCGCGAGGAATACGGCCGCTACGGGAACCCGGGGGAACGGGTCGTGGAGGACAAACTCGCGGCCCTCGACGGTGGCGAGATGGCCGTCCTCTTTTCCAGCGGCATGGCAGCCCTCGTCGGCGTGCTCATGGCCCACCTGAGCGCGGGCGAAGAGGTGGTGTTCTTCGACCAGTGCTACCATCGCAGCCGCGAGTTCTGCCGCCGCCATCTTACGCGCTTCGGCGTCGGCTTTCGCGAGGTGAAGACGGGTGACTACGACGCCATGGAGGCGGCGATCACCCCGCGGACGAAGATGGTCGTCAGCGAGTCGCCGACCAACCCCCATCTCTCGATCGTCGACTGCGCCCGGTTTGCCGATCTCGGCCGTCGCCACGGCGTGATGACGCTCATCGACGCCACCCTCTGCACCCCTTACAACCATCGCCCGCTGGCCGACGGGGTCGATTTCGTCCTCCATTCGGCGACGAAATACCTCGGCGGCCACAACGACCTCCTCGCCGGAGTCGCCATCGGGGCCCGCGAACGGATGGAGCCGGTGCGGAACCTCCGCGGCATCATGGGGGGGATCAATTCGCCCCACAACTGTTATCTCCTCGAACGCGGCCTGAAGACGCTCGCCCTGCGCATGGAGCGTCACAACGCCAATGGATTGGCCGTGGCCCGGTTCCTCGAGGCCCACCCGCGGGTGGAGCGGGTCTACTACCCCGGCCTCGAAAGCCATCCCTACCACGCCGTCGCCACGCGATCGATGCGCGGCTACGGCGGCCTCGTGACGTTCCTCGTCAAGGATGCCGACTGGCAGCAGACGTCGCGCGTCGTCGATGCCGCGCGGATCCTCCGGATCGGCCCGAGCCTCGGGGGGGTCGAATCGCTCATCGAGCAGCCACTCGTGATGAGCTACTGGAACTACTCCCCTGCCGAGCGGCAGACCTTTGGAATCGGCGACAACATGATCCGCCTCGCCCTCGGCATCGAGGACACTGCCGACCTGATCGCCGATCTGGGGCGGGCGCTCGAGGCCTGACCGCGCCGGGGTACGCCCCACCCCGCGGCCTGGCGCCGGCGAGCGGGGATCCTGCGGGAAACGGGTCGCGGGGCGGCAGGGACGGGGATCGCGCAGGCCAGGCAAGCTGCGTCGTGCCGGCCCCGCCGACGGGGCTCAGAGGAGGCTCCCGATCAGGGCGACAGGGGGCTCTGGGACAGCTCTGCCGGTCGCGGTGATTTTCACGGAAGTTCCGGTCGCGCGGATGCCGATATCCCTTCCGATTGCAGAAGCCCGTCAGGTGCCGTCCACCGCGGGTGCTCTCGGAGAAGTGTCCATGAACGTCGCGAACGGTATCCGCCGACTGGCCGCACTGGCACTGCTCACCGGGGCCACGCTGCCGGGCTTCGTTCCGGCCATCGCCGACGACGGTGCGGCAACGGGCGCGCAGGACTCTTCCCTCCGCTGGACCCCCCACCGCTCGGCAGCCGCGCCGCCGCCGGCCCCTGCCCAGGCCCCGGTCGCCGATGCCGCGCCCCGCGAACCGGCGGCGAGCGATCCGGGGGCTTTCGGTACCGGGTTCGGTGACGGCGCGGACGATCGCGATTTCGCCACCGCCGAACGGCCCCGACCGGCTCCCCCGCGGACGCTCCCCACCGACATGGCCGCCGCCCCCTCAGCCCGCCCGGGGATGAGCCGGGCCCCTGCCCCTTCGCGGGCGCCCGCACGCCGCAGCGACGACGGACGCCAACCTGCCGCCCCCGCGCGCACCGCCGGCGCTGAGCCGTCGCTGTTCGGGATGAGCCTGTTCCGCGCTCCGCAGGGGGATGTGGGCCGTCCGCTGTTCGGGGCGGAAATCGTTCCGCAGCGGGACGGCGTCCGCCCTGCCGCCGCTGCCGGTGACTTCCCCCGCACGAGCCAGCGTCCGATGCTCCCCAGCGGCCAGCGGATCGCGATGGCGCCCGGCGGTGAGCCCTCGATGATGTCGCGGATGCCGACGTCGTCGATGCCGACCTCCTCGATGCCCCGCCCGCGCGTCCAGGCCCGCCGGGTTGCCAACCAGCCGACCCCAGCGGCCGAACTTCCCCCGCCCATCGGTGCGGCCGCCACCCCCGGCGCGCCCTCCGCCACGCCCAACCGCAGTGGCCGGCCCACCCCCGCCGAATCGATGCCGGGCGAGCCCTCCCTGCCCGGTGGCATGCCGATGGAGGAGGAAGGGCTCACCTTCGGTGGCCCCGATGGCGACGTCGGCTTCGGTGGCATG
>JBIIQL010000334.1:0-4701 GCA_044342095.1 Pirellulales bacterium | reverse complement strand
GGCGTTCCCCACGGCCGGGGCACGGACAGCGACGAGCGTGTTGTCGCCCCCGCCATCGCCGCAGGTGCCGACGATGATCCGCTCGCCGTCCTCTCCGCCTGACTGGGCGACGACGACCGGACAGGAGACCGACCGCTTCGGGAGGCACTTTCGCTCCCAGAGAATGCGGCCGGTGGCGGGATCGATACCCGTCAAGCCGTGCGCCATGCTGCCGAGAACGATCTGCGGTGGCCGGGAAGTGCCTTCCTTCCCCTCGAGGACCAGCGGCGGCGAGTAGGCCGTCCGCGCTTTCTCGCGCTCGAGCGTCCAGCGCTCTTTCCCGGTGGCGTTGTCGAGGGCCACGACCCTGCTCGGACCGTCCTGCTCCATCGGCACGACGAGGAGATCGCGCCACAGGGCGGGCGATCCGGCGAAGCCGTGCTCGGTGTTGAAGGGGCCGAGGTCGGCGTGCCAGCGACGCTCGCCCGAGTGCGAATAGGCCTCGGCGCGGAGGTTTTCGCGTGTCCCCCACAGCCAGATGACACCGGAGGCGTCGGCGACCGGCGTCGACGAGGCGAGGCTGTTTTGGGCGTTGAACGCTTCGACCGGCCCGGGAATCTCGTCTTTCCAGAGGAGCTTTCCGGTGGCAGCGTCGTGGCAGGAAAGCGTTCGGACACAGGTCGTCGGATCGGCCGGGGCGACGAGCGCCGAGGCGACGTACACATGCCCCTGCCAAACCACCGGCGACGAATGGCCGATGCCGGGAAGATCGACCGCCCATGCCCAGTCGGATGCAGCCCAGCTGCTCGGAAAGCGTCGCGATCCCCCCTGCCCGGCCGCGGCGTCGCCTCGGAGGCCTGGCCAGTTGCGCGGCGTGCCGGGAACCACGTCCGGGGCGTCGGCCCGGGAGACCGTTGGTGTGACGAGCAACAGCCCCAGCATCAGGCAGGCTGCGGCGACGGGGCACGAACGGAGCCGAAGAGTGTGTGGCATCATGGAGACGATCATAATCTCTCGAGGATGTTGGCGGGCAGCGGGGGGAGCGGCGCGGCGATGCAATGGAGCCGGTTACGGAGCAGCGTGCGGGAGCGACTGGCGCCGGCGGTGGCCAAGCGGGTCGACGTCCACATGGCCAGCTACGGGACGTCGAGCCTCGACCGGGCCTGGCTGACGCTCGATGGCCGCGACATCCTCGCCCTCCCGGAATACATGACCTGGCAGCGGGTCGATCCGATCGACCGCGACGCCCTCGCTCCGCACGATCCGCAGAGCGTCCTCTTCCACGAAGGGGGGATCGCCACGATCGGCGTCCTTCTCCACCGCTCCCTCGAGATGCCCTTCGAAGCGCTCGTGACGAGCCCCACCGTCTTCCTCCGCGGCTTCGCCCGGTTTGACCGCCGCTTCGGCAAGCGGCGTCTCGCCGCCCCGCTGCCCGTCGACGAACATCCCTTCGTCGTCCATTGCCACGCCTTTCGGGCCGCCGCCGAGAGGATCTCCCGTCCTCAGACGCCGCCGTCGGCCGACAACGCCCGCTGGCACCGCACGCCGGTCCGCGGCCCTCTTTTTTCCCCCGCGGCGATCGCGGCTGCCGACAAGACCCTCGCCGAGCGCAAGCCAAAGCCCTTTGCCGCGCTCGTGCGGCGCTGTCGGGAGTCGACCGACATTCCGGTCTCGACCCGATGGGAGAGGGACCTCCGCGCGACGCTCGCCGCCCGCAGTCCGGCGGCCGCCCACCGGCTCGTCGCCGAACTCGTCGACATCGCCGCAGCGACGACCATCGACGAGGAGCCGCAGTTGGCCGCGGGGCTCGTCGCCCTCCTTTCCCACGAGTCTCCGCGGGTCCGCGATCTCGCCGCTTGGCGCCCTGCCACCCACAACGCCGAGCGACAGTTTGCGGCGCTCGCCCGGCATCTCTTCGCCCGGCACGATCTCCCGCGCTTCCTCGATCGGGCGTGGACGGAGGGGAGCCCGCGCGAGCAGGCATGGTTCGTCCACCTCGGGGCCGGGAAGAGCCTGCGGACCGCCGCCGATCTTCCGCTGCCGGTCTCGCGGGCGATCGGACACTGGTTTCTCCAGTCTCCCGACGACTGCCCAATCGAGGCCGCCTTCCGCCACGCGCAGGTGCGCGCCCTCGGCGGCGATGCGACGCTCGCCGAAGCGGTGCGACAGACCCGCCTCGGCCACGACTTCTCCCACGGGGCCTTCTGGGAGGAGGTGATCCGGTTCTTCATCGCCAATCCGCTCCTCGACCGGGCCCAAGTCGGGCCGATCGTCGACTGGATCCAGGCACAGCGGTTCGAGCCGGAGATCGCCCCAGGGGCGGTCCATCCCGAAGCGGGTGCCCTGCCGCCGCGGCCCGCCCTCTCCATGCATGGCCGGACGGGCGCAGCGACCCTCCGCGAGGTGGAGGCCTGGCATCGGCGGCTCGGTCGCGCGACGGCCGCCACGGCGGCGGCCTCGTGGGCCCCCAGCGGGATCGACCCGTTCGACTTTGTCGCCGGTGCCGATCCGAAGCACAGCCACAGCTGGCGGATCCGGGAGATCACCTCCGGCGACGGCCTGGTGCGCGAGGGAGCGCGGATGGAGCACTGCGTCGCCAGCTACGCCGCCTCGTGCGCGGCGAAGCGGTCGAGCATCTGGACGATGGAGCGCACGGCCGACGGCACGACCAGCGCGTGTGTGACGATCGAAGTCCATCTGGGCAGCCGGCGGATCGGGCAGGTGCGCGGCAAGCGCAACCGTGCCGCAAGGCCTGAGGAGCTCTCCATCATCCGCCGCTGGGCCGACCGAGCCGAGCTCATGCTCGACGTAGCCCCCCGGGGCTGAAGGACGGGCGCTGCCGACGGCCGGATCTCTGGGAGCCCGAAAGGGTGCCAGCCACCAACATCGGAGAACCTGTTGTCTTACCCAGATTTGGTGGCTGGCACCTTTTCGGCCCGTCACTCGGAACAGAGCGTCACCCGGCAGAGCGGGTGGATGCGGTATTCGACGCCGGTCTTGGCGTCGTAGCAGCGGAAGCGGCTACGGAGCTTCGGGCCCTTCAAAAACATCCTTCCCCCCTCGACGCGGAAGGCGGCCCCGACGGCGACCTCCTCAACGAGCTTCCGGGTCGGATCGGGGGCGTCGTAGCGGGCCAGGGCCACGAGCAAACCGCGGTCGCTGCAGGTTGCTGCCGCCGGGTCCTGCAGATACCTGGCCAAGGCCCCCGAGACATCCTTCGGGAGCGCCCCCTGCTCCACGACCGGCGCGAGGATCCGGCCAAACTCGCTCTTCCACTGCGCTCCGTGTGGCAGCACGCGCCGCGCGAAGGGCTTCCTCGTGCGGACATGCTTCTCCCAAGTGACCGCATGGGCGATCTCGTGAAGGAGCGTCGTCAGGAAGGCATAGGGATTGAGATCGTTGTTGACGGTGATCCGGTGGAGCGTGCGACCCCGGACCGGCGCCCGATGATCGCCGAGCTTCGAACGCCGCGCCCGGACCGAGCGCACGTCGACCGCCGCGCCACCGAGAGGCTCCCCGCGGAGCAGCTCGGCCACGTAGTCCACCGTGCCCTCGGGCAGGTGGTCGCGGATCGCTCGGATGACCTTCCCTGGTTCCATCGCGATTACGGCCTCCGCCGCCTCGTGCTACCGCCGGTCGCGCGGACTTCATCAAGCCGGAGCCGGGCATCACCGGCTCCCCGATCTTTTGAATGACTGCAACGGGCCCTGAAGCATAGAGGGGCGACCGTCTGGCCGTCAGCGCGTCCCTCGCGGGGTGGGCGACCTTCGTTGGAATCTCGGCCAAACCGGGAGCCGGACTGGAATTGGCGGCCCGTCGGGCTCGGCGGTAGACTCCTGCCCCGGGGGAAGCATCGTTTTTTTCCTCATTTCTTCATTGCTCTAGGGGAGACTTGTTTCCATGTCTGGCAACGCAGGCGCCTCGCGCCGTCAGTTCCTCGGTTCCTCTGGCATCGGCGCCGCGGCGCTCGCCGGGGGTTTCGTCCCCGCCTTCGCCTGGACCACGAAGTCCTTCGCCAACGAGTCGGCCAACGACCGGCCGCGGATCGGCTGCATCGGCACGGGCTCGATGGGCACAGGCGATGCCCAGCAGCATGCCAACTTCGGCGACATCCTCGCCGTCTGCGACGTCGACGATCGCCACTCGTCACGTGCCCGCGAGGATGGCAACATCGGCAAGGGCAAAGCCGACGCTTACCGCGACTACCGGAAGGTCCTCGACCGCAAGGACATCGACGTCGTCAGCATCGTCACCACCGACCACTGGCACGTGAAGATCGCGATCGAGGCCCTCCAAGCCGGCAAGCATGTCTTTTGCCAGAAGCCGCTGTCGCTGACACTCGAAGAGAATCAACTCTGCCGCAACGCCGCCGAGAAGTTTCCCAAGCAAGTTTTCTTCATCGGCACCCAGCAGCGGAGCCAAAAGGATCAGTTTTTGCGGGCCGTGAACATGGTCCACAAGGGGCTCCTCGGGCCGATCAAGAAGGTCACCGTCGGCATCAACGGCGCCCCGACCGGCGGGCCGTTCCCGATCGCGGAGGTGCCGAAGGAGCTCGACTGGGACATGTGGCAGGGGCAGGCGACGGCGGTCCCCTACCGCGAGAAGCGTTGCCACTACGAGTTTCGCTGGTGGTATGAGTATTCCGGCGGCAAGTTCACCGACTGGGGTGCCCACCATGTCGACATCGCCCAGTGGGCCCTCCAGGAAGACACGAAGGGGAAG
>JBIIQL010000019.1:0-15846 GCA_044342095.1 Pirellulales bacterium | reverse complement strand
CCGTTGGGACGCGAGCGACACCGCAGCCGCCGTGGTCGGTGCCGCGAACTTCGGTGGTGCTCCGCAGGCCAGGGATCTCTGGGATGAGGGCTACAACACGAACTTCGTGACCACGTGGCACTTCAGTCGCGGTGATCCGACCGACGCCGCGGGCTATGCGGCCGGTGGCAAGGGGCTCAACGACGGTGATGGTCCCCTCTCGCAAAACATCGTGAGCCAGTCCCGCACGACCGCCGCCCGGATCGCGCTCATGGCACCCTCGCGGGCTGTTCCCGGGGCCGCGGGCTTGATCGATGCCGCTGCCGCTGCTGACATCAAGAGCTTCACCGGCACGAGCATCGCGAAGGCCAACGACCGCATGACCGCCAGCTTCACCGACGGCATGGTGGTGCCTTTCACGGACGCGACCATGGGTGGTTCTGCCGGTGAGTTCGTCCACGATCTGTCGGGGATCTATCCGCTTCATCAGCCGAAGACGGCCGACGGTGCCGGCGGTTTCGCCCCGGTGCTTTTTGCCGATCTCCACGTGGAGAAAGTCACCGATACGGTTTCCGCCGGGAGCACCTCCGCCGGTGACGGCTTCATCGGTAACAACCTCACGGGCTATGCACTCGATGGCCCCATGTATGACGAAGCCTCGGACTTGATTTGGCTGAAGCGGCTGCGCAATCCGCAGTAACCTTCGGTTTCCGAACCTCGGTTCACCGGTTCAATCCAAGCGGCCTCCCCTCGGGGGGGCCGCTTTTTTTTCAGGCTCCGCCGGGGCGAACTAGACTCGGAGGCATGATGGCTTTCGCGGTTCCCGGCAGCATCGACGCGGTAGAGGTGGCCGAACTCGGCTCGCGCGAGGCCGACCGCCAACTCGGGTTTCAGTTCGTGCTGGTGCTCGCGGCCGCTGCGCTCCTCGCCTGCTCGCTCGCGGCCGGCTGGCTTTGGTCGAAGCCGCTTTATCCGGCGCTGCCGGCCGCGGTGGCCGCGGCAATCCTCGGGGTGCCGCTGATCTGGCGGGCCCTTCGCGACATGGCTCGGGGCGTGGCCGGCATGCACGCGCTGGTGGCCCTCGCGGTGGCGGGCGCCGCGGCGACCGGCCGCTACCAGGAGAGCGCGGCGATCGCCCTGTTCATGACACTCTCCGGATTGCTCGAGCGGCGGACCGCGCTCGGGGCCACAGCGAGCATTGAGTCGCTCGTGAAACTCGCGCCGACGCGAGCCCAGCGGGTGAATGCAGCCGATGGCACGGAGGAGGGTGTCGAGGCCCGCGCCCTGCAGCCGGGCGACGTCGTGCGCGTGCGCCCGGGCGACACGATCCCGGCCGACGGTCTCGTGCGCACGGGCGACAGCACGGTGAATCAGGCGAGCATCACGGGCGAATCGCTGCCGGCCGACAAAGCCCCCGGCGACGAGGTGTTCGGCGGCACGATCAATCTCACGGGCGTACTCGACGTCGCGGTGACGAAGGCGGGTGCCGACACGCTCCTCGGCCGCGTGCAGGAACTGATCCTGGAGGCTGAACGGACTCGGCCGCCGATCCTGCGTCTCATCGACCGCTACGCCGCATGGTATACGCCAACGGTGCTGATGCTGGTGGGGGTGGTGTTGTTTTTCGCCCTCCGCAGCGACCCCGACGCCGCCTTCAGTCGGGCGATCGCGATGCTCGTCGTCGCCTGCCCGAGTGCCCTGATCCTGGCCACCCCGACGGCGATGGTGGCGGCGCTCTCGGCAGCGGCCCGCCTGGGGGTGCTCGTGAAGAGCGTGGCCGTACTTGAGGCGGCCCGTAACGTCACGGCGATCGTGTTCGACAAGACCGGCACGCTCACAAGCGGCGTGCTCTCGGTGACGCGGCTGACCCCGACCGCCGGCACCGACGGGGCAAACCTCTTGAGGCTGGCGGCTTCAGCCACGCAAGACAGCCGCCATCCGGTGTCGCGGGCGGTCACGGAGATGGCCCGGCGCGCGCGGGTGCCACTCGAGCGGCCGACCGCCTTCGAGGAACTCGCCGGCCGTGGGCTGTCCGCCGTGATCGACGGGGCCGAGGTGCGGGTGGGACGGGCGTCGTGGCTTGCCGCGCCTGAGACGGGCCTCGAGCCGGCCGACTGCGCCACGATTCAAGCCGTCCAGACGAGCCCCGAGGCAGAGGGGCTGAGCGTCCTCTACGTGGCCCGCGACGGGCGGCTCGTCGGCTGGATCGGGCTCGAGGACAACGCCCGGCCGGGCGCCGCCGAGGCGGTGGATCGGCTCCGCGGCATGGGCATCCGGCGGCTCGTGATCCTCACCGGCGACCGCGAAAGCGTGGCCCGACGAGTGGCTGCCCAGATGCACTTCGAGGAGTTCAAGGCCGAGGTGTTGCCACACGAAAAGCTCGAGATGGTCGAGTCGCTCAAGGGCCGCGGCCATACGGTGGCGGTGATCGGAGACGGCGTCAACGATGCCCCGGCGCTCGCCGCGGGCGACATCTCGATCGCGATGGGCGCCGCCGGCAGCGACGTGGCCATCCACTCGGCGAGCATCGCGCTGCTCAACAGCAACCTCGACCGTGTCCCCTTTCTCATCGATCTCTCGCGGCGCACCATTGCCGTGATTCGCCAGAATCTTGCGGTCGGGGCGGCTTTTATCGTCGTGTCGCTGGCCCTGGCCGGGGCCGGCTACCTGCCGCCCGTGGCCGCCGCGCTCCTGCACGTCGCCAGCGGACTGGTGGTTATCTTCAACTCGGCCCGCCTGATCCGCTGCGGCGAAGATGTGGAGCGGGCCGAAGTGAGCGTCAGCCCACGTCCCGCTCTTGAAACAGCAGCACTGCCAGACTGACGAGCGCCGCGATCATGGCCACTGCGTAGAGACTCACCCGGCCGACGTGGGCGGCGGCGAGCGGCTGCCCTTGGGTGAGCGCGTCGGCCGACCAAAAAAACTGCAGATTGGGAACTGCCGCGTAGGCCGGCCATGCGAGCCACCGCGGCCATCCTTTGGCCCCATCGCCGGCTACGAGCGTGCCCAGGAAATACTCGCTCACGAGGCCGCCGAGGAACACCGCCACGCAGATCAGGAGCGTCATCGTCTGGCCGAGCCGCGTGCTGGCGGCGATCGCCACGGCCGCCAGCACGAGCACCGCCTCGAACACGAGCCCCACGGCGAACATGACCTGCGGATTCCATTCCACGAGTGGGCTCTGCGGCCGCCAGCCCTTGTCGAGGCTCCAGGCGGCGACGACCGCCGCGCTGGTGGCAATCGCCTGGGCCGCCACGAACACGCTCGCAAACGGCCGGCCTCGCAGATAATTGGCTGAAGCGGCCACGAGCGTGGCCACCACCGTGCCGATCAGGCCGAAGGTGAGCACCGGCCCGTCGAACGATGCGTCGGCCACGCCGCCGTCGGGCACACGGTGCCGCACCGTGAGGAGGAACACCGCCGCCAGAGACCAGAATCCCAGCGCCAAGCCCGCCGCCACGCCAAGATACTTCCCCACCACCACGGCGGGCCGTGGTACCGGTTTGCTCACCACGGTGACGACGGTGCGATTGTCAATCTCGCGCGAGAGCACGCTCGTGGCCGTGAAGGCCGCCATGAGGAGCCCGCACACGAACAGCGTACTGAGCCCGAGGTCGATGAGGATCTTGTTGTCGTCTTCGAGCGTGAAGGCGGCGAGGCTGACGTTGAGCACCATCGCCAGCATGCCGCCGACGAGGAGCACGGCGAACACCGGCTGGCGAATCGATTCAAGGAAGGCGTTGCGGGCGATCGTGAGAACGGTCATGGACGCTCCGACGGGGCAGGGATTGACCGGCCCACGAAATCACCCTACCCGCCGCGGCCCACCCTGCACCACCTCCCCGTAAGAGGGGTCTTTGTCGGGGGCCCAGAAGCCGGGATTCGCGAATTTCACGATGGTACACTGAATCCAGAGGCAGGTGATCCCGGTCCGGCGGCGGGCCGCGACAGCAGTATGCGGAGCGGTTCGATGGCGCGGGAGAAGGACGACCAAGAGACGTTTCGCCGGGGCCGTTCGGCGGCCATCGCCGGGCTCGTGGTGCAACTTCTGCTGGCAGCCTCCACCGCGGCCGCCGCTGCGTGGAGCGGCCAGCCAGCGCTCTCCGCCGCCACGTGGCACATGCTCGGCGGCGTGCCGATCTGGACCGTGCTCGTCGTGTTCTACGGGCAGCGGGCCCTCGAGCGGCGGGAGAGCCTCGCGGCCGAAACACTCGCCACCGGCGACACCGCCACGGCGATGATCTTCGGCGAACTCTCCGACGAATTGCAGCGTGCCCGGCAGCGGCTGACGACCATCGTCTCCTGGGGCCTGCCGGCGGTGAGCCTGCTCGTAGGCGGCTTTCTCGTGGCGGCCGGCAGCCTGCTCATGTGGCGGTTTGCTGCACGGTGGGCCGCCGATGCCGCCGCGCAGCCGGCCATCGCTCAGCCCGTCGGCCTGTTGTTCGTCACCGGAGCGATCACGTTCATCGCGTTCGTGGCCGGCCGATGGGTGAGCGGGTTTGCCCGCCTGCCGGCGTGGCGGCTCCTGCGCGGCGGGGCGAGTTACCTGATGAGTTGCTTCGTCGTCGCGGCGCTCGCGACCGTGGCAGCCGCGGCCGCCGCGATTGCCGCCGACACCATGTTCTTTCGCGTGCTGGCCGGCGCGGTGCCTCTCGTGATGCTCCTGGTGGGCGGCGAGATCCTGATCACGTCGCTGCTCGAGATCTACCGGCCGCGGAAGACGGGCGAGATCCCGCGGCCGGCCTTCGACAGCCGGCTGTTGGGCCTGCTGACGGCGCCAGAGTCCCTGGCCGAAGTCGTCGGCGATTTGATCCGCTATCAATTCGGCGTCGAGGTGTCGCGGAGCTGGTTGTTTCAGCTTCTCGGCCGGGCCATGGCGCCGCTCCTCCTCCTCGGCGCGGCGGTGCTGCTGGCCCTCAGTTGCCTGGTCGTCGTCGGCCCCGACGAAGAGGGCGTCGTGCTGCGCTTCGGCGCCGTCTCCGGCCCCGTCCGCGCGGCTGGCATCCACGCCAAGCTCCCCTGGCCGATCGAAACAGCCGCAACCTATCCTTCCCAGCGTGTGCTCCAGGTGAGCGTGTCGAGCGATCTTGTCGGCCGCAGCCGCGAGGGAGACGCCGTCCTCTGGACCACAGGCGACGATCGGCTCGCCCACATCGGCAGGGAGTACTATCCGGCAGCCCTCGCTTCGGCGGCAGCCGGCGGCGGGCTGGCCGTCGTCGATGCCGAGGTGACCGTGCAATATCGCATCCGCGATCTGCTCACGGTTCTCGCGACAACGCCCGATGCCGAGGCCGCCGTTGCCGTCGTGGCCCAGCAGGAGGCGGGGCGCTACTTCGCGAGCCACGACCTCGAGTTTCTGCTGTCGCGGAGCCGCGCCACCGCCGGGCCGGCGCTGGCCGCGGCGATCCAGGCACGGGTCGATGCGTTGGGCCTCGGCCTCGAAATCGTGGACGCGGCGGTGACGGCGATCCAGCCTCCGGGCGGCGCCGTGGCCCGGGCCTTTCATCGCCAGATCGCGGCGCGGCAAGACCGGGAGACGATCGTGGAGCGTGCCCGCCGCGATGCGGTGGCGACGCTCTCGAAGGTGGCCGGCTCCGAATCACTCGCCCGTCGGCTCGATGCAGCGATTCTCGCCCTCGACCCAACTCGCGGCGCCGAGGCGGAGCGGCCCGCAGCCGCCACAGCCGAGATCGCCACGCTCCTCGCTTCAGCCCAGGGCGAGGCGGCGAAACTCATCCACGCCGCCCGCGGCGACCGGTGGTCGACCGCGGTCGGCCAACAGGCGGTCCGGGAGCGGTTTGCGGGGGAAGTGCTCGCCTACGAGCGTGCCCCTCGCTACTACCAGGCCGTGCGCTTTTTCGAGGTGCTCTCCGACGGCCTGTCCGACCGCCGCAAGTTCGTCATGGCTGGCGACGAGGGCGCCCTGCCGATCCTGCGGATGGACTTTGCCGATCCCGCGTCGGCCCTCGAGACCCTGCTCGGCGAGTGAGCTTCCCTTTTTTCGATCGTCCTATTCCATGAAGAACGCCTTCACGATCCTCATCGGCTGTCTGCTGGCCGTCGCGATTCTCTCGCGGATGTTTCTCTACCAGGTGCGCTACGACCAGGTGGCGATCCGCACGCTGTTCGACCGGGCCGATGCGGAGAGCGTCGAAGAGACGCCCGGCCTCAAGTGGCGGCTCCCCTGGCCCATGCACCAGGTCACACACTATTCCAAACGGCTGCAGCTGCTCGAGGATCGGCTGGAGGAGTTGCAGACGGCCGACGGTAAGAGCGTGATCGTCCGCACCTACCTCACCTGGCGCATCGCCGATCCGCTGGCCTTCTACGTCACGCTCAAGGATCCGGCCGAGGCCCGCCGCCAGCTTTCCAGCCGGCTGCGGGAAGTGCGCGGCATCCTCAGTGGCTACCGGCTCGACCAACTCGTCAATCAGGATCGCGACACCCTCGCGCTCGACACGATCGAGCGCGAGGCCCGTGACGCCGTGCAGCAGTCCCTGGACGATGCCGGTTACGGCCTCGAGGTCGAAAGCGTCGGCATCTATCGAATCATTCTCCCGGAGTCGACGACGGGCAAGGTGTTCGAGACGATGATCGCCACCCGCGAGCGGCTCGCCGACGAGGCGCTGCAGGAAGGGCAGGCCCAGGCCTCGGCGATCCGCAGCGATGCGGAGAGCGCGCGTGACAGGATTCTCGCCTTCGCCGAGCGGCGGGCGCAGGCTATCCGGTCCCAAGGAGACCGCGAAGCCTCGCGGGAATACGACGCCTTCGCCCGCAACGAGGAGTTCGCGATCTTCATCCGGCGGCTCGAGGCCCTCGAGAAGATGCTCGGCCATAACACCACCTTCGTGCTTTCCGCGGAGAGCCTGGGGATCCTCGACTGGTTCCGGCAGCCTGCCAAGCCCGCCGAGGGGAAGACTCCATGACCGACACCGGCCCCGCGCCCCTCGCCGATGGGCCCGATTCACCGCTCGACCCCGCGCAGCGGTCGCTGGCGGAGGCGCTGCGCCTCTCCTTCGGAATCCTGCGGCTCGTGATGCTTGCGTTGGTGGCGGCCTATGCCTTCAGCGGCCTGTTCAGCGTGGGCTCCAACGAGGCGGCGCTGCGACTGCGGTTTGGCCGCTATGTCGGCCCACCGGGCGAGCAGGTGCTCGAGCGGGGCACCTATCTGGCCGCCCCCTTTCCCATCGAACAGGTGATCACCATCGACACCCGCCCCCAGTCGCTCGTCCTCGACCGGGAGTTTTGGTACGACGCCGCGGGCCGCGAACGGGGTCGCACCCAGGCGGAGATTCGCCGCTCGCGAAGCGGTCCGCTCGATCCGACCCGCGACGGCTCGCTGCTCACCGGTGACGTCAACATCGTCCACGCCCGCTGGACCGTCACGTATCGCGTGGCCGACCCGGTGGCCTACCTGACGAACGTGGGAGATCCGGAACTCGCCCGCAGCCTCGTGCGCTGCGTCGTCGCCCAAGGCATCGTCCACGCCGTCGCCCGGCAGCCGGCCGACGAAGTGCTCAAGGCGGCTGTCAATCGCGAAGCCGCGGCGGGGCTGGCCCGCGACCGTCTCACGTCGATGCAGACGGGCCTCACGATCGACCAGCTCGCGCTCGACGAGGTGTCGGCGCCAGGCAGCGTGCTCGATAGCCTCGAGGCGGTCACCTCCGCAGAGACCGACCGCACCCAGCGAATCGTGACCGCAGAACAGGACCGCGCCCGGATCCTCGGCGAGACGGCCGGCTCCGCCAGCGCCCGGCTGCTCGCGGAAATCGACGCCTACGAGCAGGCCGTCGAGGCCGGCCGCACCGCCGACGCCGAGGTGATCGCCCTGGCCGTCGACGGGGCGCTCGATGCCCTGCGGATCGACGGCGTGGCGATCGGCGGCGACGTGGCCCGACGGATCGACGCAGCCAAGACCCACCGCGCCCGCGTGGTGGAGGAAGTGCGGGGAGACCGCGAGACGTTCGAGCGGCTGCTGCCCGAGTATGAGCAGCATCCACGGCTCGTGCTCAACCGCCTCTGGGAAGCCACCCGCGAGCGCATCTTCACCGGCGACGTGGAGACCTTCTACACTGCGCCCGGGCGGCTCGAGCTGCAGCTCAACCGCGACCCCGAGGTTCAAAAGGAGCGGCAGCAGGAGCAACTCCGCGGCCAGCGCGAGGACGCCGGTAGCCGCGGACGTGGGAGCCGCTAGGCGATTCGAGCGACGGAGGGAGCCGATGGAAAGCGTGAAACCGGCGATCGAGATGCTCGAGCCAACGCCCGGGCGCAGTGGCGAGATCGACGTGAAATGCGTCGGAATCTCGAAGTCGTTTCGTGACTTCTGGATGCGGCCGCGGGTGCGGGCGGTCGAGTCGCTCGACCTCGAGATCCGCCGTGGGGAGATCTACGGCCTGCTCGGCCCCAACGGCTCGGGCAAGAGCACGACGATCAAGATGTTGCTGGGCCTCGTGGCCCCGACCGCCGGCCGGATCGCCGTGCTCGGCCGGCGCCCGCGCGACGTGGCCACGAAGCGGCATGTCGGCTACCTGCCGGAGGAGAGCTACCTCTACCCGTTTCTCTCGGCGCGGGAGACGCTCGATTTCTACGGGCGGCTGTTCAAGCTTCCACCGCGCGTACGGCGGGAGCGCATCGACCGCCTCCTGGAAATGGTGGGCCTCGATGCCGTCGGCCACCGGCCGGTGGGGGAGTTTTCCAAGGGCATGCAGCGGCGGGTGGGCTTGGCGCAGAGCCTGATCAACGATCCGCAACTGCTGATCCTCGACGAGCCGACCAGCGGCATGGATCCGGTGGGCGCGAGGCAGATTCGCGACCTCATCGCCGACCTCGGCCGCCGCGGCAAGACGGTACTCCTGTGCTCCCACCAGCTTTCCGACGTGGAGGATCTCTGCGACCGCGTCGCGATCATGTTTGGCGGGCGGATCCGGGCCGAGGGCCGCTGTGCCGATCTCTTGCGGGAGGAGGGCGCCACCACGATCCACACCCCGGCCTTGGCGGCGCCGGTGACCGATGAGATCCGGGCCCTGCTCGCCCGTCACGGGATCGGGCCGGTACAGGTGGAGCGGCCGCGGCGGCGGCTGGAGGAGGTGTTTCTCGAGGTGGTGGAGCGGGCCCGAGCGGAGGGGCTCCAGACCAGCGGCGCGAAGACAGGCGGGCCGGTGCCCGACTTCCTCCGCGGTGACCAGAGCGTTGGCTCCGCGGCCATCGTCGCGCCGCCGGCGGTGCCTGCGACGATGGACACCGCCCTGATCGACAGCCTCGTGGGAAAGCATTCCGATGGCACGCCGGAGTGATCGCCGCCATCGCGGGTGGCCGGTGCCCTCGTGGGCCACGTCCAGCGCCACGCTCCTCGTCGCGGCGGGGGCCATCTGGCTCGGCCTCGCTCCCTTCGGCACCGCGCTGGCCGGCGCGGCGGCGATGGCGGCCGGCTTCAGCCTGGGGCTCGCCCTGATCCGCTGGCTGCTCGGCAGCCCCTCGGGGATCGCCGGCGTGGCACGGGCCGTCGTCGACGAGGCGGTGCGGATGCGGTCGACGCTCGTGCTCTTGATCCTGCTCGTCGGGCTCGTGCCCGTTCTGCCGCTCCTCCTCGATCCCACCGAGCGGCTGGCCTACCGCGTGCAGTTTCTCATCAGTTGGGCGCTCGGAGCGACGGGGCTGATCCTCGGGTTCCTCACGATCTTCTTGGCC
Organism: Pirellulales bacterium; assembly: GCA_044342095.1. Taxonomy (GTDB): domain Bacteria; phylum Planctomycetota; class Planctomycetia; order Pirellulales; family UBA1268; genus QWOP01. The sequence continues at coordinate 6,180 of JBIIQL010000019.1, read as the reverse complement.
TGCGGAAGCGTGTGCGGCGACATCGACTCGGGGCGGATTCACATGACGCTCTCGAAGCCGCTCGAGCGTTGGGAATACCTGCTGGGCAAGTGGCTGGGGATCGTGCTCTACGACCTGCTCCTCGTGGTGGTGGCCGGGGGCGGAGCCTACACGCTCGTGAGGATGCTCGCGGCCGGGCCCGCGATCGATGCGGCCGACCGTGAGGCGGTCGACCGACAGGTGCTGGTGGCCCGGCGGGAGGTGTCTCCGGAGCCCGACAACCCGCAGGAGTATGCCGCCGCGATCGCCGCCGCCATCGCCAGGCTCGAGGCCGATTCGCCGGAATTCTTCGCCACCCAGCCCGCCGCCACCCGCCGGCGAATCGAGTCGGAGTATCGCCGGCAGTGGCACACCGTCACCCCCGATATGGAAACGACGTTCGTGTTTCCCCGCCTCGGCACGCAGGGCCGGGCCGACGCCGAGGTGCAACTCGAGGTGGAGCCCCGCGTGACGAACGTCGACGTCGATCTCGCCGACGTGCGGTTTGTGCTCTGGCTCAACGGTCGCCCGTGGCCACTCGCCAACGGCACGCAGGTGGAGGAGACGCTCCCGAGCCGTGCGCGGCACGTGTTCGATCTGCCCGCCGAGCGGGTCGCCGAGAGCGACGAACTGCGCGTGCGCGTGGCCAATCGCAACCTCGTGCCTCCGGGAGAGACCCGCCCCACGGCGATCACGTTTGCGCCCGGTGACGGCCTGCGCGTGCTGGTGCGCACGGGAGGCTTCGAGGCCAACTTCATCCGCTGTCTTGTGCTGCTGTGGGGAAAACTGGCGCTCGTGGCGGCGGCGGGCGTGGCCGCAGGGGCGGTGTTCGACCTGCCGTCTGCGATCCTCGCGACGCTTGTGCTGGCGGCCGGGGCGCTCGGGAGCGAGTTTTTTCGCGACGCCTTGGGCACCTACAATGTCGTGGGCGAATCGACCTGGGGCCGGGTCGTGGACCGCATGACGCGTGCAGCCGGCTCGCTCCGTGAGCAGCAGTTTTACGAAGCGTTTCGCATGCTGCTGGGCTTCGTCTCCGACTTCGTGCTCTGGCTGCTGCCCTCGCTCACGTCCGACGCCGCGACCCGAAGGCTGGCCACCGGGATCACGATCCCGTGGGCCGACGTCCTCACCCGCCTGGCCCTGTTGTGCGTCGCCTATCCCCTCGCTCTGGGAGCGATGGGGTGGCTCGTCTTCGACCGCCGCGACCTCGTCCGCAGTTCATCCTGAAGGCTCGTTCGCCCACGCCCATGTCAGACCGCTCGATCCAGGCCGTTGCCTCCGCGGTGCTCGTTACGGCCCTCGTCTGCGCCGGCTGGCTGGCCCGGTCGATCAGCCAGGAGCGGCAGCAGGAATCGTTGGTCGTCTCGCTCGCCGACACGCAGGGGATGCCGCCACACGTGGCGCTGTTGACCGCGGGTCTGGGCAGCTTTCGCGGGCTGGCCGTCGATGCCCTCTGGATGCGGGCCGATGCTCTCCAGACCGAGGGGCTCTACTACGAGGCTCAAACACTCAGCCAGTGGATCACGGCCCTGCAGCCGCGGTTCCCCCGGGTGTGGGCGTTCCAGGCCTGGAACCTGGCCTACAACATCTCGGCCTCGACCCGAGTGGCCGAGGAACGCTGGGGCTGGATCAACCGGGCGATCGACCTGTTGCGGGCCCGGGGCATCGCGCTCAATCCCACCGACCCCGATCTGCCGATGGAACTCGGCTGGATCTACTTCCACAAGATCGGTGGCAAGGCCGATCGCGAGCACTGGTATTACAAGGCCCGGCTGGCCCGGGAGTTTCGCGAATTGCTCGGCGACATGACCGGCGGCGTGACGACGCCGGAGGCCATCGATCGCTTCGCCACCATCGCCACGGCCGCCGACTCGCTCGCTGACTTGCGGCAGGATCCGGCCGTCGTGGAGGCCCTCGATCTGATCGAGCAGCACGGAGCCCGCCCGAACGAGGCGTTCGTGCGGATGCTCGGGAGGGTGCTCCTCTATGCCGGCTCGACCGACGCCCGCATCCACTTCGGAGCCGGATTCCCCGACGGCACCAACCGCCCGCTCGTGACCGCCCTCCAGGCCGACGAGCGCGTGCGCAAGGCGGTGACCGGCGCGATCGTGCCCCACCTCCAGAAGCGGGTGCTCGTCGACCGCTACCGCATGGATCCGGCCTTCATGCTCGAGCAGATGAAGAGCTACGGGCCGCTCGACTGGGCCCATCCGCACGCCCATGGCATCTACTGGTCGGAGCGGGGGATCGCGCTGGCCCGAGACAGCCGCCGCCGGGAGCGGATCAACGAGCTCACGCTCGTGCGCACGAGGCTCGGCAATCTGCAGCATCTGATGCGCAGCGGCCGGATCGAGTTCGATCCCCTCTCCAACCGCATCGACATCCTGCCCGACCCTCGATTCATCGCCGGCTACGAGGAGGGAATGCGGAATGCGATCACGATGATCGAGTCGGAAGCCGGTCTCTCAGCGGCCGATTTCGGCCGGGCCACGGAGGCCGATCTCCTCGGCGGCTACGAATCGTTTCTCCAGCAGGCCACCGTATTCGCCTACCTCTACGGTGACGAGAGCCAGGCGGCCGACTGCTTCGCCCGGCTCCGACAGATCGCCCGCGACACCGGCCGCGGCGACGATCCGGTCATGGCCGGCGGACTCGAGCAGTTTCTCTCGCTCAAGCTCGCCGACGTCATGGAGATCGACATCTCGAACCTCCGGCAGTTTTTTGACGCGATGATCCAGCGGGGCCTGCTCGACGGACTGGCCAAGGGGCGGCTCGACACGTTCACCCGGTTCCTGCAGGTGGCCCGGGCCACCTACGACCGCCGCTACGGCGACGGCGAGCACGTCAACCCCGAGGCCCGCCTGCCCCCCTTCCCGGAATTGGTCGACGGCTCGTTCGAGAATCTGGTGCGGAAGGATGCCCTGCCAATCCTCGTGCGCGCCCGCATCTGGTCCCGGGCTCCCGAGAAGCTCCGGGCGCGATCCTGGCCGCGGCTGAAGGAAACGCTCGTCGCCCAGGCGGAGGCGGCGGGGCTCGATCCCGCCCGTGCCTTCCCGCCACCGAAAGCCACGGACGCCCCCGAGCTTGCCCCGCCTCCGTCGGGCGACCCACAGCCCTGAAACGGCCGCAGGATCGCGAGCCACAGCCCCTGCGGCCCCCGTCGATCAGCCGAGGCCGATCATGGCCTGAGTACTTTTTCGTCGAGAAGGTAGGGCACGCCGCTCTTCAGCAGCCACGGCTGCATGGCCGGCGAGTTGGTCTTGTTCGTCGTTCCTTGCCAGCGGCTCTTCCGCGTGAGCAGTTGGCCATATTCGTAGGGTTGCAGCTTGTCGCTCAGAAACGCGGTGTGGCCATCGCAGAAGGCGACGACCACGCCTCCTCCATGCACGCTCGACGGTGCGAAGGCCCGGGTAGCGGCGTTGTTGATCACGGGCGAGAGCGGGCTCCCGGAGACGCCGAAGACGGGCGGAGCGGTGGCACCGGAGCCGAAAGGGGCGACGGCAGGCACGCTCGCAGGTTCATAGCCGAAGGTCCATGTGTGTGGCTGGAAGTCCGAGGCTGACTTCTCGGCGAACGCCAGCGTCGTCGACGTGCCGTCGGCCTCTGCGATGCCGTCGAGCGACAGCGTCGAAGTCGCTCCCGTGAAGAGATTGAGGAACACCCCATCGTTCGCGTTGGTGCCGCTGCTCCCGACGTTTGCAGCGTAGTGCAGGACCGGGTAGGTGATGGCCTTGGCGGGGCGATTCGCCGGACAGATGAAGGAATCGATCGTCGGATTGTTGGGCAGACCTGGCCACATATCGTAGATGTCGCTGCGTCCGAGGAAGGGCAGCAGCGGAACCGCCCACGAGCAAGCGGCGGTCGCTCCGTTCGGGCTCTGGTTGAGCCAGCCGGGAATGCTCCCAAATTGCTCGTCGTAGCGGAGCAGAGCGAACGCCACCTGATACTGATTGTTGGTGCACTGCGTGACGCGGCTGCGGGCGATAGCGCGGGCAAGTGCCGGAAGCGCGAGCGACGCGAGAATCCCGATGATCACGCATACGGCGAGCACTTCCACGAGGGTCATGCCAGCCCGATGGCGGCCGGCAGCGGGAGGCGGAGTCATCGGACAGTCCTCGTCATATCGTTGGCGTTGGTCAACGCATGAAAGCGTACATCATTTCACGAACGAATGACGGATCGTCACCTGGCGAACCTGGCGGCTCGACGGCTCGTAGCAGCGGATGCGCACTTCCACGCCGCGGAGCGGCACGGGGTATGGAGGCGATGTTTCGGTGTCGATGGCATCGTCGAGACCCTCGTCGGCTTTGCCGTCGCCATCCTCGTCGACTTCGTTGAATTCGTAGTGCCGGCTCCAGGTGTCGTAGGTCGTCGGCAGGCGGTTGGTACCCGACACCATCACGCCCGCTGATTGGAATGCCGTCTTGCCGGCCGGTGGAAAGGGGTCGGTGCGGGCGCCGGGAACCCCGCCGCCCCACCCGAGGTCGACATACGCCCCCGCCGCACTGCCAGTCTGCGGGACCACGTAGCCAGGATCCCCGGGAACTCGTCCATCCGCGGAAAGGGGGGCCTGGGGGTCGAACACCCGCACGTCGAAGCCGATCACGTTGGTGAGAATCACGTCCTCCGACGCCCGCTTCGTGCCGGTGAGCGCGGCCTCGGCGACGGCGTGCTGCGTGGTGTCGACGGGAAAGGCGTAAGGAAACGTCTGCGCCGCTACGCTTCGGGACACGCCCGACTCCATCAAGAACGCGTAGCCGCCGCGCATGAAGCGATACTCTCGCTTCGTGAGATCGCCGAGTGAATTCGGCAGGAGTACCTGCCCCTGACCCGCGATCGTGCCCGATCGCAGCGAGAGGTCGCATGCGGCGCGATCCGTGGAGAGCGGCAGCGCGTTGTTGACGAGGCTGGAGCGGCCGAGGTAGCTGATGATCAGCAGTTGCCGGCGGTGCAGGTCGTAGAGCGTTGATCCTGCGATCGGCTGGGTGGCGGCGGGACGGCAGAACCAGGCGATCTCCGCATACGGTGACTCGATCGTCTGACCGTCGAACCGGCCCACGAAGGCCCCCGTGAGCGATTGCGTCGTGAACAGGAGGAGGTCGTCGGTGTCGGCGGTCAGATTGTTGGTGGGCTGGTTTTGGGCATTGACCGCGTACGTCGAGTCGCGGGCCGGGCCTTCGATCAGCTCGAAGTAGCCAGCGCTGGTATCGGGCGCGAGCCACGGGATAGGCTGGCACGTCGCGCTGGCCAGATCCTGCCGCAGTTGCCAGGCGGCGCTCCGCATCAATCCGCCGAGGTTCATCGTCGCGTCGCTCTGCTTGATGGCCCGGCCAAAGAGACCGAACAGCCCGGCCAGGGCCCCCATCACCACCAGCGAAAGCGCCGCAGCCACCAGCAGCTCGGTGAGCGTGAATCCCCGGGGCCCGCGATGCGAGCCGGCGGGCCTCGTCGTCTGTCGCGTCGCAGTTGCCATGCGCTCAATCCAGGTAGCGCAGCACGCGGATCGTGTCGCGGACATTGAGATCCCGGCCAGCGGCGAAGCCGACGGGGCGGGACCGATCGACGATCGCGAACACACGGTGGTAGGAATCGATGCCTCCTGGTGACGTGTCGCGGACCCGCAGCGTCACCCACACGCCGAACATGTGCGAGCGGATCGTCGCCACGTTGGCCAGGCGGATCGCCGTGGCGTAGGCCGCCATGGGATTGAGATCGTAGGGGCGATTCTTCTTCCACGAGTTGCCCTTCACGCCAGCCGCGGCGGCCGAGTCGATGTAGATCCCCGGATCCTGCATCAGGGTGAGCAGCTCTTGGATCGTCTTCGCGGGCTGCATGTTACCGTTTTGATTGGTGGCGAATTCGTCGAGCGACACGGCGGCGTCGGGCCCCATCGTGGCCCACCACACGGCGTCGTTGAGCTGCGGATCGGTGCAGTTCGTGTTGGAGACGATCGTGTTGAGATTCACCCGTCCCGGTTCCCGCCAACGCGAGAGCTGGTTGAAGGGGATCTTGTCCATCCTGACCGCGGTGAGGGTTGCGGGATCGACACTCACCTGGGAGCCCGCAAACCGCGAGGGCACGATCGTGGCATCGAGGAGGAGGGGCGTCGGCAGCTCATAGAAGGGATTCGACGCTCGCTTGTTCTTTGGAATCTTGTAGTCC
>JBIIQL010000333.1:0-4708 GCA_044342095.1 Pirellulales bacterium | reverse complement strand
AGCGGGGTGTAAAACTCCCCGGCCTTCTTGTTGGTCGCCTCGGCGAAGCGCTTGATGAGCACCTCGTAGGCGTCGCCGAGGATGTCGCTCGACACGGCGGCGTTGGAGAGGCCGATCGAGGAGAAGTGCTCGATCAAGTCTTTCAGGAGCGGGTCGGGGAGCTGCTCCCGATTGGTCCACTGGGCGTCGCCGAAGACGCCGTAGAGGTGGGTGTCGTTGGCCTTCTCGATGCCGCGAAGGGCGGCCTGAAGGGCGGTGCCGACGTTCGTCGCTTTCGCCCGGACGTCGTTCCAGTGGCAGCCTTCGGGCACCTGGAAGCGGTGGGCCTCGGGGAAGTCTTCGTAGGCGCTGTCGCCGTAGAGGGCCCGGGCGGCGGCGCTCTCCTCGTCCCAGACGTCGCAGATCCGCTTGAAGAACAAGAGCGGGAGGATGTAGCTCATCCAGTCGGTGCGGCCGAGCGGGCTACCGCGGAGGATGTTGGCCGCTTCCCAGAGATGCGATTCGAGGGCGTTGAGCGTAAGCGTGGTGCCCGCGGCGGCACTGATGGGCGCCGTATCCGTGTCGAACAACGAAGCACCGGCGATCCGCTTTCGCGTCGCAACTTTTTTCACTCGTTTCCCCGCCTTCGCCATCGCAAGTCCTTTCGTGCGACGGTGGCCTGGAAGGCTCCGGCGACGGTGCTCCCCCCCGAACGGACCGGGAGGCCAGCAGCCTAAATCATCCCTGCCGGGGTGCCAACTTTGGTCCGGATCAGAAGTCGTTGGGCGGGCGGACCTTGGGTGAAGGGCCCCGTCATTCCGTCGCGGCGCGGATGCCGGCTTCGGCGGCGTGGCAGAGGCGATCGAGCTCGTCGAGCGTGATCGACAGCGGCGGCCAGATGACGACGACGTCGCCGAGCGGTCTCAGAATCGCGCCGTGCTGCCGCGCGGCAAGGCAGGCCTTCATCCCCCGTTGCTCCTGCCAAGGGAACGCCCGCCGCGAGCCCTTGTCGGCCACGAGGTCGATTCCCCCCACGAGGCCGCACTGCCGCACCGCGCCGACGACGCCGAGCTTTGCGATCCGGTCGAGATGCTCTCCGAGCCTGGCGATCTTCGGCGGGAGCGACTCGAGGACGGCTTCGTCGCGGAACAGATCGAGCGACGCGAGGCCGACCGCAGCCGCGAGCGGATTGCCGCCGTAGGTGTGGCCGTGGAAAAACGTCCGCCGTTGGGCGTAAGTGCCGAGGAACGCCTGCCATACCTCGGCGGTCGTGAGCGTCGCCGCCATCGGCAGGTAGCCTGCCGTGAGCCCCTTGGCGAGGCAGAGGAAGTCGGGCACGACCCCTTCCTGCTGGCAGGCGAACATCGTGCCGGTGCGGCCGAAGCCGACGGCGACCTCGTCGAGGATGAGGAGAACGCCGTGCTTTTTCGTCAGCTCCCGGACGCCGCGCAGATACCCCTGTGGGTGGATCCAGATCCCCGCCGCCGCCTGCATCACCGGCTCCATCACCATCGCCGCGACGTTCCCGGCATGCGCGACGAGCACCCGCTCGAGGAGCTCGAGCGACTCGCCGAGGGGCGGCGGCGGCCGGCCGGTCGACGGGCAGGCACCACCGGGGCTGGGGAGCCGGATCGGCTCGAACGTCAGCGGCGCGAAGACGGAGGTGAAGCGGTCGACGCCGCCGACGGCAACGGCGCCGAGGGTGTCGCCGTGATAGGCCTCGCCGATCGCGATGAACTTCGTCCGCCCCTCGCGCGGCGGATCGGCCTGAAGCCAGTACTGGAAGGCCATCTTCAAGGCCGCTTCGACGGCGCTCGAGCCGTCACCGGTGAAAAACACCTTCTCGAGACCAGGGGGCGCCACCTCGACCAGCCGCTTCGCAAACTCGATCGTGGTCGGGTTCGAGAGGCCGAGGTTCGTCGTGTGGGCCACCCGGCGAGCCTGGGCGACAAGCGCTCCATCGAGCCGCGGATGGCCGTGGCCGTGGACGTTGCACCACATGCTCGCCGAGCCGTCGAGATAGCGGCGGCCGTCGCTATCGATGAGCGTGCAGCCCTCGCCTCGCTCGATGAGGAGCGGCTCGTACTCCTGCATCTGCGTGAAGGCATGCCAGACGTGCTCGCGGTCCCACGCGGCGAGCGCCGCGCAGGACTCCGGCCCCGGCCGGCGGAGGTCGGTCGGGGCCGGAGGGGCACGGAAGGGGGAAGCGTTGCTCGGGTCGTCAGGCATGAAGGGCGTCAGGCCGGGGCGGCGGCGAGATCCGGTTCGGCGGCGGCAGGGGAAGTCGCCATCGCCCCCACGAACCGGTCCTTGACGTCGTTGAAGTTGCGCATCGACGCGAGGTGGAGATAGACGAGCTCGAGCTCGTCGGTCTTCGCAAGCGACTCGAGCTTGTCGCCCTCGAGGGCCCGGAGCTTCTCACGCGACACGCCGAGGAAGCCGCGGAGGGGTACCTGCTCGCCACCGGGGAGCGAGACGATCGCCTCCATCGGCTCGAGGAGCCCGAGCTCCTTGAGATGGCGGCCGAAGAGACGCGTCCGCTCGAACTGGGTCTGGTATTCCTTGAGGAAGTCGAGCACCCGCCCGGCATAGGCCGTCGGCTTGCCGTCGGCGTCGAAGAGCCGCTCGCCGCGGCCCTCGGTGTTGAAGCCGGGGTGGGTGTCGTCGATGCACAGCGTGAGCGTCTTCTGATCGGGGCTCGCCGAGAAGACGAACGGATACCGGCGAACGAACGCCGGCACGTACTTCGCCTGCCAGCGGGCATCGGCGGAGACGTAGAGATTCTGGTGCGAGCGGACGCCGAGCACCGCCACCGGCATGACGTCGTCGCCGGAGGCGGTGAAGACGATCGCATATTCGGAGGCCGCGGCGAGGATCTCGATCGCCGTCAGCGGGACCGCATTGATGCCGGAAGCGAAGGCGTAATCGGGCACCGGCTCGAACGAGAGATCACGGTGGGCCGCCGAACTCAAGGGAACGGCCGATTCGTAGATGAGCAGTTGCTTCGCCATGACGATTCTCCTCGATGGGGGACAGGAAACGCGCGGTGTGGCGGCCGCGAGCGTCGGATGTGTCGATCGCCGCCATGCCCGCGGGAAACGGCGGGCGTGGGGATGGGCTCTGATACGTCGGCGGCAGGGAAACGGTTCGGTGGCTCTCCGGAAGGAGGCCGGATGGGGCCGGCCGGGAGCGGGCTCACATCTGCCGGATGAGGTCGAGGCACATCGCCCGCACCTTCCCCGGATTGACGTTCGGATTTTTCTTCTTCGCCTGGCCGATGAGCCCGGCGGCGGCCTGCTCCTTCCCCCCCTTCACGTCGGCGACGACGCGCGGATTGGCGGCGAGGAGCTCGCGGCACAGCGTGATCAGATCGTCGTCATCGACCGCGGCGATCCCCATCGAGGCGACGACCTCGTCGACCGTGCGGCCGCTGGTGAGGACTTCGGCGAAGATCTCCCGGGCCCGGCTGGTGTCGAAATCCCCCTTCGCCACCCGTCCGATGAGCTCGGCCAGGGCCGCGGGGCGGACCGGGAAGGCGTCGATCGATCCGCCGCGCTCGTTGAGCGTCCGCAGCACGTCCTGCTGCATCCAGTTGCTCGCCACCTTCCCCTCGCCGACCCTGCCGGCGAGATCCTCGAAGTAGGCGACGAGATCACGCCCCTGATTGACGAGGACGTCGGCGTCGTAAGCGGGGATCTTCCACGTCTCCGCGAGCTTCTCACGGAGCACCGACGGCGGATCGCCCATCGCCTCGCGCGTGGCGGCGAGCCATTCCTCCGACACCGTCACCGGCACGAGGTCGGGCTCGGGGAAGTAGCGGTAGTCGCTCGATTCCTCCTTGTGCCGCTGGGCCCGGGTGACGCCGGCCGGATCGTCCCAGCCGCGGGTCTGCTTCGGGGTCTTCCCCATCTCGGCCTTCGTCGCCTGCCATTCCTCGTACTGGCGGGCGACTTCGTAGACCAGCGCCCGCTCGACGGAGCGGAAGCTGTTCATGTTCTTGATCTCGACGATCGGAGTCTTGGCGATCCGGCCGCCGTCGCAGGGGATGTGGAGGTTGACGTTGGCGTCGACCCGCAGGCTCCCTTCCTGCATGTTGCAGTCACTGACGCCGAGGTAGACGAGCAACAACTTGAGCTCGTTGAGCCAGGCGCGGGCCTCCTGGGGCGAGCGCAGGTCGGGCTCGGTGACGATCTCGCACAGCGGCGTGCCGGCCCTATTCAAATCGATCCGCGTGTCACCCGTGCCGGCGGCCTCGTCGTGCATGCTCTTGCCGGCATCCTCCTCGAGGTGGACGCGGGTGATCCGGACGTTCCTCGACAGGGCCCCCTTCGGATCGACCACCTCGAGGGCGCCTTCCGACGAGAACGGGAGATCGAACTGCGAGATCTGATAGCCCTTGGGGAGATCGGGGTAGAAGTAGTTCTTCCGATCCCACTTCGTAAACGGCGCGATCTTGCAGCCGAGGGCGAGGGCCGCCCGGACGGCGAGTTCGAAGGCCGTCCGGTTCATCACCGGGAGCGACCCGGGGAGGCCGATGCAGGTGGGGCAGACGTGCGTGTTCGGCGCGGCTCCGAACGTCGTCGAGCAGCCGCAGAAGAGCTTCGTCCGCGTCTGCAGCTGGACGTGCACCTCGAGGCCGATGACGGTGGTGAAGGGCGCGGCGGCGGTCGTTGTGGCAGTCACGGGGGCGCTCGTGAGGGGCTTTTGGGAAAAAGGGCTTGGCCGAGGT
>JBIIQL010000331.1:0-4711 GCA_044342095.1 Pirellulales bacterium | reverse complement strand
CGAGGAGCTGCCAGCGCGGGATCGGGCGGACAAGCAGGAGCTCCAGCGTCCCCTTTCGCACCATGTTCGGCACGAAGGCCGCCGTCACCGCCACGCTCACCAGAAGGAGAATCGTGCCGCCGAGCCCCGTGGCAAGGAGCTTCTGGAGAATGAGGACCTCGAGGCCCAGCGGCGCCCCCTTCGTGCCGGCCAGCTCGATACTGTCGCCGAAGAGGGTGAAGCGGTGGGGCCAGAGGAGGCGGAGATCGCGTCCCGGGGCGACGGTCATGTCCCAGGTCTGGGAACCGATCTTCCGGGCCCACTCGGTGCCGGTCTCGCGGATCTCCGTGATCGTCCAGAGCTGGCCGTCGGCGATCTTCCCGAACCGGGCCGTGAGGTCCTCCTCCGACTCTGGCGCCCCGACCAGCGGGATGAACGTCCGGGTGAGCGTCGCCTTCCAATGCCCTTCGGGGAGATCGGCGTCGATCGGCTCGGCGGAGGAGATGGCATAGACCGACCCGTTGAGCCGGCCGGCGACATCGCCCATCGACTGCGTGGCGATGTCGATGCCGTCGAGATCGGCGGCCAAGGCCCGGGCGGCGATGTCGAGATACTGTTTACCCCCAGGCTGCGGTTCGATCCGCCCCGTCAGCGCTGCCCCGAAAAGGAGCGCGATCGCGAGGAGGAGGAGATAGAGAACCTTGGCGTCGAGGAACTCGCGCCACGTATCCCGGAGCATGGCGGCGAACGTCCGCGGCAGCGTCGGCCGGACGGTGATCCGCCCGGTGGCGTGATCCTCGGCGGGGGGCGCGCGATCGGCTTCGTTCACGGTGTCCCTCCGCCGTCGGCGATCGCGAGGTAGAGGTCCTCGAGCGTCGCCCGTTCGCGCTCGAGGTGCCGCAGCCGTAGCCCCGAGGCGCCCGCTGCGGCGAGGAAGCGGTCGATCGCTTCGGGGCCCTCGGCCTGTGGGAGGAGGGGCGGTCCTTCGGCAGGATCGAGGCTGACCCGAAGCCTGCCCCCCCCCTCGACCACGGCGAGGGTCGCGCCGGGGAAGCGGAACGACCCCGGCACGTCGCGATCGAAGGCGACCAGCCAGCTCGCCTTTTGCCGGGTGAGGTCGGCGACGGTGCCGGTGACCATGAGCTTCCCCTTGCGGAGGATCGCCACCCGGTCGCACAGCTGCTCCACCTCGCCGAGGAGATGGCTGTTGATGAACACGGTCACCCCGCGACGTCGTTCTTCGAGGAGAAGATCCCGGATCTCCTTCCGCCCCACCGGATCGACGCCGTCGGTCGGCTCGTCGAGGAACAGGACGCGAGGGCCGTGGAGGAGGGCCTGGGCGAGGCCGAGCCGCTGCTTCATTCCCTTGGAGTAGCCGCGAATGCGGAGCTTCTCCCGGCCGGCGAGGCCGAGGCGGTCGAGGAGCTCGGCGGCGCGGCGGCGGCGCTCGCGGCGGGGGATCCCCTGGAGGGCGCCGTAGAGGTCGAGGAGGCTCGTGCTCGTGTGGTATTCAGGGAGGCGATGGTCCTCCGGGAGGTAGCCGACTTCGCGGCGGGCAGAGAAGGTGCCGACCGGCTGGCCGAGGAGGGTCGCCTCTCCCGCCGTCGGGGCGACGAGGCCGAGGAGGATCTTGATGAGCGTCGTTTTCCCCGCGCCGTTCTGGCCGAGGAGGCCGAACAGCGTGGCCGGCTCCACGTCGAGGCTCACCCCCCCGAGGGCCCGGTTGGGGCCGTAGTGTTTTTCGAGCTGTTTGACGGAAACGACCATGGCGAAGGATCCTACCAGACCGCTACGGTGGGGGACGCGACGGGGCGGGAACGTCGGCCCTCGTGACATTCCCCGGCGGGGGTCGCCCCAGAGATCATCGAAGGGAGGTGGAAGCCACCTGTGAAACTCCTGCTCAACCGGCTTTTTTGGACGATCTCCGCGATCCTTTTGCGGCTCCGGTACCGGGTCACCGTGGAGGGGGCCGACGGCTTGGCGGCGCTTTCGGGCCCGACGCTCGTCCTCCCCAACCATCCCGCCTACGTCGATCCGCCGCTGGTCCTCTCCCACCTCCGGCTGGGGAGGGCGCTGCGTCCCCTCGTCTTCAGTGGCATCTACCGGCTCCTGCCGCTGCGGCCGCTGATGGCGATGGTCGACGCCTTCGAGGTGCCCGACCTCTCCGCCCAGAGCCGCGATGCCCAGGCCAAGACCCTCGAGATGATCGACGCCGTCGTCGCCCGGGTCGGCCGCGGCGACAGCTTTTTGATTTATCCCTCCGGGCGTCTCCAGCGCGGCAATGCGGAGGTGGTCGGCTCGGCCCGCGCCGTTCATGAGCTCCTCTCGCGCTGTCCCGATCTCAACGTCGTCCTCGTACGGACGCGCGGGCTGTGGGGGAGCAGCTTCGGCTGTGCCGCCACCGGCGCCCCGCCGAGCCTCGTGCCGACGATCTTCCGCAATCTCGGCTGGGCCCTGGCGGCGCTCGTGGTCTTCCTGCCACGGCGGAAGGTGACGATCCATGTCGAGGTGCTTCCCAAGGGGACGCTCCCCAAGGCGTCGCGCGAGCAGACGAATGCCTTCCTCGAGGGCTGGTACAACGTCGACGGCCCGCAGCAGCCCACGTTCGTGCGTTACAGCCATTTCTTCGGCCCCACCGCGGGGCACTACGCCGCCGGCGCAGCGCTCCCGGCGATCGACCCGGCGACGATCGATCCGAAGACGATCAGGCTCGTCAACGAGCTCGTCCAGGGGCATCTCGGCCGCGAGCTCGATCCCCGCGAGCTCGCCTTCGACACGACGCTCGAGGCGCTCGGGATGGACAGCCTCGATCGGATGGATGCGACGCTCAAGGTCGAGCAGCAGTTCGGCTTCCACAACGCCTCCGTCCTCAACACGCTCGGCGAGCTGTGGGCCCTCGCCGACGGCAAGCTCGCCGGCGAAGAGAAGAAGGAGGCGATCCCGGTGCCGGCGGCGTGGTTCGCGCCGCCGCGGTCGACCGACTCGCCGGCGGTGCTCGCCGGCACCGTCGCCGAAGCGTTCGTCCGCCGGGCGCTTGTGGCCCCGACGGAGCCGGCCGTCGCCGATCGGATCTCCGGGGTGCTCCCGTCGCGTCGGCTCCTCGTCGGGGCGAGCCTCATGGCGCGCCGGTTCGCGGCCTGGCCGGAGAAGCACGTCGGCGTGATGCTCCCGGCGAGCGTCGCCGCCGACATCGTCTTCTTCGCTCTCCATCTGGCGGGCAAGACGCCGGTGATGATGAACTGGACGACCGGCCCGTCGAATCTCGCCCACGGCGTCAAGGTGACCGGCACGCGGCGGATCATCACCTCGAAGAAGCTCATCGATCGGCTCGGGATCGAAGTGCCCGGAGCGTCCTATGAATACCTCGAGACGATCCGCGGCGGGATCGGGAAGGGGGAGCAGCTCTCGACGCTCCTCGGCACGATCCTCAATCCCGGGGCGATCCTCCGCGGGCTCCCCAAGCAGGACCCCGACGAGCCGGCGGTGTTCCTGTTCACGTCGGGATCGGAGAGCGCGCCGAAAACCGTTCCCCTCTCCCACACCAACCTGATCACGAACATCACCGACTCCCTCGAGGTCCTCGAGGTGACGGCGGCCGATTCGCTCCTCGGCTTCCTCCCGCCGTTCCACAGCTTCGGGCTCACCGGCAACGTCCTCCTTCCTCATCTCACCGGCATCCGCAGCGTCCGGCACGCCGACCCCACCGACGCCCGGGGGCTCGTGGAGACGATCCGGGCCTTCCGGCCGACGATGCTGTTCACGACGCCGACCTTCCTCTCCTACATCCTCTCGGTGAGCAAGGATGGCGATCTTTCGAGCCTGCGGCGGATCATCGCCGGCGCCGAGAAGTGCCCCGACGCGGTCTTCGAGCGCACCGAAGCCCTCGCCCCCGAAGCGGTGATCCTCGAGGGCTACGGGATCACCGAGTGCTCCCCCGTCCTCGCGGCCAACCGGGTCGCCGATCGGCGCCGCGGCTCCATCGGCCGACCGGTGCGGAACGTCGACATCCGCGTCGTCGACGTCGATTCGGGCGAGCCGGTGGCGACGGGGGAGACGGGAATGCTCCTCGCCTCGGGGCCGTCGATCTTCTCCGGATATCTCAATCACGACGGGCCGTCTCCGTTCGTCGAACTCGAGGGGCGGCAGTGGTACCGAACCGGCGATCTCGTCGTCGCCGATGCCGACAACTGGCTCGCCTTCAAGGGGCGGCTGAAGCGGTTCCTCAAGGCCGGGGGGGAGATGATCTCGCTGCCGGCGCTCGAGGAGCCGTTCTCGAAGCGCTATCCTGCCGACGAAAACGGACCGAAGGTGGCGGTGGAGGGGATCGAGACGCCGGGGGGACGCCACATCGCACTGTTCGCCACCTTCCCGCTCACGCTCCGCGAGGCGAGCCAGATCCTCATCGAGGATGGCCTCCGTGGCGTGATGCGGCTCGACGAAGTCCGCCAGCTCGATGCGATTCCCGTCCTCGGAACGGGGAAGACCGACTACAAGGAGCTCAGGCGAATGGTGACGGAGGGGCAGACGCCCTCCGAGTGACTTGGAAAAACCCCCCGGGCTTCTCCGGGCCTACGGGAGACTCTCGATGTTTCAGCCAGCCGTGCCGATCCTTCGCAGCTTCGACGAGAAAAAGGCGAAGGAGTTCTACGTCGACTTCCTCGGCTTCACCGTCGACTTCGAGCACCGCTTCGAGCCGGGGATGCCGCTCTACATGGGGATCTCGCAGGGAAAC
>JBIIQL010000332.1:0-4711 GCA_044342095.1 Pirellulales bacterium | reverse complement strand
GCAGCACGAGGAGGAGCACCGGGCGCAGCGTCCCCGGGAGCGACGTGACGCCCCCGGCCCGCGGTTGCGTGGCAGGAAGAGCGCGGTCCGCCGACGGACCGATTGCGCGCCCGCCGACGTCGGCCTCCACGATCTCAGCGGAGGCAGCGGGCAGAAGCCCGCTGCCTTGGCCGTCCGAACACGGATCGCCCCCTGCCCCGTCAGCGGGACGGCTCAGGCGAACAACTCCTTGATCACCTTGCCGGCGTTGGCGATCTTCATCGGCCGGCCGTTCTTGGCCGTGAACGTCGTCTCCAGGGAGATGTCGAGAGACTTCAGCACGCTGGCCATGAGGTCCTGGGCCGAGTAGGCCTCGGTCACCACTTCCTTGCCATCGGAACTCGTCTCGCCGACGACCACGCCTCGCTTGAAGCCGGCGCCACCGACGGCCACGCTCCAACTGCGGGCCCAGTGGTCACGTCCACCGTTGCCGTTGATGTTCGGCGTCCGGCTGAACTCTCCCATCCAGATGATCGCCGTGTCGTCGAGCAGGCCGCGTTCGGAAAGATCGGACACGAGGGCCGCCATCGCCTTGTCGAGTTCCGGGAGTTTGTTGTCGGAGAGCGTCTTGAAGATGTCGGCGTGATTGTCCCAGCCGCCGAGATCGACCTCGACGAACGGCACCCCCTGCTCCACCAACCGGCGGGCCATCAGACAGCCCCGGCCGAAGCCCGTGTTGCCGTACCGATCCTGAACGTCCTTCGGCTCCTGCATGACCTTGAAGGCCCCCATCTGCTCGCTCGTCATGAGCTTCACCGTCTTGGAGAGGACCTTGGCGTGGTCGTCGGAGGAAGCTCCGCGCTTCTCGCCGATGAACTTGTCCTCGATCGCCGAAAGCATCTCCAACCGCTGCGACAGCCTGGTCGGGTCGATGCCCATGTCGAGATTGCGGACATTGCCGTTGGAATCAACGACGAACGGGGCCCACGACATTCCCAGGAATCCGGGCCCGACGCTCCCGCTGCCGACGGAGACGAAGGGAGGGATCTCGAGATCGGGCACCTGATCCGCCAGTTCATGGGCGATCACGGCCCCGTAGCTGGGGTGCTCGACGTTGGGGTTCGGCACGTAGCCAGTGTGCATGTAGTAGCGGCCGCGCATGTGGTCCGCTTCGCGCGTGCTCATCGACCGCACGAGCGACATATGGTGCATCTGCTTCGCCATCTGCGGCATGTGTTCGCAGATCTGGATGCCGTCGGCGCTCGTCGAGATCGGCTTGAAGGGCCCGCCGGTCGCCGCTCCTGGCTTGAGGTCCCAGATGTCCATGGTGCTGGGGCCGCCCCCCATCCACAGGAGGATGGCCGCCTTGTGCCGCTTCTTCAGATCGGCGGCATTGGCAAGGATGGAGTTCGTGAAGGCCGTCGCCGGGGCGGCGAGCGCCGCGGCACCCGCAACATGGCTCATGAAGTGTCGGCGGCTCATCCCGTCGATAAAACGGCTGGAGACGGACATGGGGGAAGTCCTCAGGGTGGGCAAGAGTGAGTGGAGGGGCGTCTCGGCTGCGGGCGGACAGGGTGTCAGTGGTTGATGATGAACTCGTTCGAGTTGAGAACGGCCCACCAAATGTCCTGGAGGGCACTGATGGCATCCCCCTTGCGGGCGACCATCATTTGATTGGCAAGCTTGATCTCCTTGCGCGTCGGCTTTCTGGCAAGCGCCGCGGCATAGAGGGCGTCGATCCGCTGGGCGTTGGTCATGTCGGAAGTGGCAACCCGGTCCAGGAAGCCCCCCTTCCCCGTCTCCGTCGCCGTCTTGACCAGATCCCCGTTGAACATCATCAGCACCTGCGGGATGGAGCCGTTGAAGGTGGTCGCCTCGTCCCCTTCGTCGGTGCCGAAGGCGATGATGAACTGCGAGAGCCATTCGTCCTTCTTGCGAGCCGCCTTCTCGCCCTTCTCTTCCGCCTGATCGGCTTCCGTGGCCGTCAGCAGCGACTGATAGAGCTCTTCTGGCCTCATTTGCCGGAGATAAAAATGTGAGAACTTAGGCTTCTCTCCCACCGCCGGATCGTCGGCCGCATTGCCCTTGGCGATGCGGCTGGAGAGCGAATAGGCGTGCGAGAGCGTGATCCACCGGACGAGTTCCTTCGTGTCGAAGCTCTGCTCACGGAAACGCTCGCCGAGCCCCTCGAGCAACTCCGGATGCGACGGTGCGTTGTGTTCGCCGAGATCGTCGATCGGACGGGTGAACCCGTAGCCGAAGAAGTGGCTCCAAATCCGGTTCACCGCCGCCTTGGGCATCAGCGGACTATCGACCATCAGTTGGGCCAGGGCCCGGCGACGGTTGACACCGTATTCCGTGCCGTCATCCATCTTTGCGGGGAGGTAACCAGTGGGATCGACGGTCGTCCCATCAATGAACACCGGATAGGCGACCTTCATCTGACCGTTGCGGAGTTCGTAGTAGAGCTCGGCCTGCGAGGCATTGCCCCCCTCGCCGGCCCAATCTTCGTCGACGAGTTCGATCGCCTGGACGTCACGGGTCCCCTCGAACTGTCGCAACGCCCTCGTCTGACGGAAGAAGGCGTTGAATTCCCAGAACTGATTCTGCTTCCCCTTGTTGAAGGGATGATTGTGACACTGCGTACACTGCACCTGGAGGCCAAGGAACACCTGGGCGGTCTTCGCCGTGGCCTGAATGCCGTTGTCCTCGAGCTTTCCGGAGAGAAAATTCGTCGCCCCGTTGAAGCCTTTCTCCCCCGCCTTATTGACCCCCGTGGCGGTCACAAGATCGGTCATGAAGCGATCGTAGGGGATGTTTTTCGAGAACGATCGCCGCAGCCACTGCCGCATGCCGCTGCGATTGACGTTGTCGTTGTCCAGACTGCGACCGACGAGGACGGTCGTCCAGACATCGGCCCAGTTGCGGGCGTACTCGTCGACGTAGTCATCACCGAGGAGCCGGCCGACGAGATTCGCCCGCTTCACCGGCGAGCTGTCGGCGACGTAATCGTCGAGTTCCTTGACGGTCGGCACGCGGCCGATGATGTCGAGATGGACCCGACGGCACCACTCCTGATCGGAAGCGGGCTCTGACGGCTTGAGCTTGGCATCGGACCAGCCGGCCGAAACCTGCTCGTTGATGAACTTCACCTGCGGAAGCCCGAAGTGCTCATCCCCTTCGCGGGCGAGGGCGGCGATCGGGGCCATCGAAAACAGGGAGAGCACGACGAACAGCCGAACCCCTCGGACGACAGTCGCCACGCAACACCGCCCTGCTTGTAGCTGCCTCGCCATGGCCAGAGCCTCCGGCGAGCGGGGTGCAAGCGGCAAACCCCGAGCCACATCCGGGCCGAAACCCAAATGAAAACCAGGGGCCAGCCCACGACAGAGAGCTTGCCCCCTCCCTGCCAATGCACGGCCAAACGCATCGCGTTGGGGAAAGTCTATCCTTTTCCCCTGATGCAATCCACCGTGCCGCCGCAAAAACGTCTCGCGGAGGCAACGGAAGCCGAGACAGTTGGGGGGGGACTCAGGTCGCCCCGGCAGCGCCCCTGGACGGACGACGGGCCTGGACCTGCGGGGCTTCGCCACGGTCGACCTGGGGTCCGCTGCCGACAAACTCCAACACCGCGCGGGGGCCGGCGTCGCCGAGACGGGGGGTGGCAAGCTTGAGGATCCGGGTGTAACCGCCGGGACGATCGACAAACCGAGGGGCGATCCGTTCGAACACGATGCGGGCGGCCTTCTTGTCACCGAGAAGTCTGACAACCCGGCGCCGGGCCGTCACCGCGGGAGCCATGGCCTGAGCCCACTTCTGCCACTGATCGCTCTCGCGCCATTGCTTCCAGGCGGAAGAATCACGGGCTGCGGTCGTGCCAAACTCCTTGGCCTGCTCGATCGACTTCAGGCCTCGCTTGGCGATGGTGATGCAGCGTTCGACGACCGGGCGGACTTCCTTGGCCTTGGCCACGGTCGTGATGATCCGCCCAGCCACCTTCGGCGCGCCCACCTCACCAGCCTCGCACTCCCGCTCGGTGAGCATGAGCGCCGCGGCAAGGTTGCGGAGAAGGGCCCGCTGATGAGAGGGGCTGCGGCCGAGCACACGGCCCTTACGACGATGGCGCATGAGTGATTCCTTCAGACAGACAGCGGAGGGCCGGAAACGAAGCCGGCACTGTCGATGGTTGGTGGAAAGGGGTGTTGGATTGGAATCGGTCGGGCGAAGCGAACCGCCGCGCGTCGACCGCCAGAATCAGGCCTCGACCGGCAACATGCCGAGCTTCAGCCCCAGTTCAACGAGTTTGGCCTCGATCTCGTCGGCCGTCTGCTCGCCGGCGTTCCGCATCTCGAGGATCTGCTCGCGGGTGAGAACGACGAGCTCGGAGACCTTGCGAATACCGGCGCTCGAGAGGCAATTCTGAGCCCGAACGGAAAGTTCGAGTTGCGGCACCTCCCAAGTCAGGACGGTCGCGGGCTCAGGCGTGATCTTCGTCCAGTCAATGACCGGCGGCAGATTCACGGCCGCACCCTGCTGGGTGTAGCCGACGAACGGATTGAGATGCTTGCGGAGGATCTTGGCAGCCTCGACCAGTGCCATGTCAGGAGTCACCGTGCCGTTGGTCCAGATCTCCATCGTGAGCTTGTCGTAGTTCGTCTTCTGACCGACGCGGGTCTCCTCAACCTCGTACCGGACGCGGGTCACGGGGCTGAAGACGGCATCGACGGGGATG
>JBIIQL010000330.1:0-4715 GCA_044342095.1 Pirellulales bacterium | reverse complement strand
CCCTTCTCGTCGTAGTAGGCGGGCATGTGGGCCTTGAGCTTGCGGTAGAGATCGATCGCGATCTCCGGCATGCCGTCCTTCTTTACCAGCGGCAGCACCGCGACTTTGAGCGGCGCCAGGCGCGGATGGAGCTTGAGGACGGTGCGGCTGCGCGGCTTGCCATCCTCGTCTGGCACCTCGTCTTCGTGGTAGGCATCGCAGAGGAAAGCGAGTACGGCCCGGTCGGCCCCGGCCGAGGGCTCGATGACGTGGGGCACGAAGCGCTCGCGGGAGATGTCGTCAAAGTAGGAGAGATCCTTGCCGCTCCCCCGATGGCGCGGCTTGCCGTCAGGCCCCTGCTCGACGACGAGTTGGCCATCCTGGCGGACGAGCTTCCCCTCCATGTGGCTGCGGAGGTCGAAATCGCCGCGGTGGGCGATTCCTTCGAGCTCGCCGAACTCCCCCGGCGCGAGGAACGGGAAGGCGTATTCGATGTCGGCGGTGCCGACGGAATAGTGGGAGAGTTCGTCGGCGTGGTGCTCGCGGAGCTGGAGCTTCCCCTCGGTGAGGCCGAGGGAGAGATACCACCGCCAGCGCCGGTCGCGCCAGTAGCGGTACCACTCGGCCGACTCCGACGGCTTGCAGAAGAACTCGATCTCCATCTGCTCGAACTCGCGCGAGCGGAAGGTGAAGTTGCGAGGCGTGATCTCGTTGCGGAAGCTCTTGCCGATCTGGCCGATGCCGAAGGGGACTTTCACGCGCGACGTGTCGACGACGTTCTTGAAGTTCATGAAGATCCCCTGCGCCGTCTCCGGCCGGAGGAACGCCCGGTCGTCGTCGTCGCCGGCGAGGGCGCCGATCCGGGTCTCGAACATGAGGTTGAACTCGCGCGGAGCGGTGAGCGTCCCCGGCTCGCCCGCATCGGGACCCAGAGCGTCGGCGAGGGTCACCGTCTGGGCATGGACCGCCGCGGCGAGGCTTTCGAGTCCCGAGAGCCACTCGATTTCCTCGACCTTGCTCGCGCGGACGCCAAACCCCTTCAGGGCCCGGGTCACGGTGTGCGGGAGGGCATCGTCGCCGGATTGGTCGGTGACGACGAACAGTTTCTTGCCGCGATGAGAGGCCCAGCGGCCGTGGAGGTGATCAAAGCGGTAGCGCTTCTTCGACTCCCGGCAGTCGATCATCCAATCGTGGAAGAGATCGAAGTGGCCGGAGCACTTCCAGACCTGCGGGTGCATGATGATCGTGCAGTCGAGCCCGGCCATCTCGTAGGGCTGCGGGGCGCCGGCCGGCGTGGCGAGTTCGTCGTGGCCGGCGACCATGTCGTGCCACCAGGCATCCTTGAGATTCCGCTTGAGGGCCACGCCGAGGGGGCCGTAATCCCAAAATCCGTTCAAGCCGCCGTAGATCTCGCTCGACTGAAAGATGAAACCGCGGCGCTTGGCGAGCGACACGATCTTGTCCATCCGCGACTGGTCGGTGGGCTTGTCCATGGAAATCCTGGCGGGTCGGGGCGGGGGGAAAGCGGGCCGGCAGTCTAGTGGCGGGGACGGGAGGGGGTCCATGGCAGCCGGGGGGGCGGGCGCGCTGGAAAGCCAGGCGGCATCCGCTGCTGACCGGGGCGGCCGGCGACCACCGCCCGGTCAGGAATCGGCGTGAAACCAGCCGGTGCTGCGCTCCAGTCGGGGGACGACCGGGATCGTATCGATCGCCGCCGCGTCGCCGATGTCGGTCGCCATCCCGATGGCAAGGAGGTTTTTCCCGCCGCGGGAATCGGCCAGGGCCGCGGCGAGGGGAGCGCGGGGGTCGGTCGTCCCCCGGGCCGTTTCCCGGAAACGCTCGAGGGCGGCGGCGGCGGCAGCGTCAAGCCGCGTCCCCCCGGCGGCGTCGAGGATCGCCCCGGCGGCGAGGACGTCCTCTTCGGTCACCTCGCCATCGGTACCGGCGCAGACGAGATGGATCGGTCGAGGAGGCCCGCCCCCCGCCAACGCGAGTGACATCGCCCGTGCGGCCACGGCGCGGCGATTGACGAGGGCTCCGATGAGAATGGCCTCGGCTTGCGGGCAGGCGGCGACGGCGGCGGTGCCGTTGGTCGTCGTGGTCACGATCCGCCGGCCGGCGACCGCCTGCCGGCTGTATTCCCGTGGGGCGTTGCCGAGATCGAAGCCGTCGATTCGTAGGCCCCCGCGCTCACCCCCGAGGAGGCAAGCTCCAGCGTCTTTTCCCAGCGTCGCCGCGGCCGCCGCCCGCCGGGCTGCGTCGGGGGAAAGCTCGGGCCGGACACCCACGGCCCCGTTGGCCAAGGCGGTGACGATCGTCGTCGAGGCCCGCAGGACGTCGATGACGACGACGATCCCTCCCGCAGTTTCCCGTTCCTGCATACCATGAAAGCATTCGTGACAATGCCACTGGATCCGGTCCATGGAATCCCTCGGGGGTGCCGTCATCCGGTCAAAAGGGGAGGTGTCGCGAGCCCAAACTTTGGAAGCCGCATGAATCGCCCCGCCACCATAGAGCCCCGCGTGCCCCCTGGCCAAGTCGGCGGACTGCCGGCCGAGCCGGTCGACAAGAGTGGCGACAAGGTCCGCGGCATGTTCGCGGAGATCGCCCCGCGCTACGACCTCGTCAACCGGATTCTCTCCGGTGGTATCGATCTCTGGTGGCGGCATGTCACCGTCCGCCTCGCCCCGCCTCCCCTCGGCGGCGCGATGCTCGACGTCTGCACCGGTACGGGCGACCTCGCCATTGCCTACGCCGATCGGGCCGCAGCCCCTGCGGCAGCCCAAGGGCTCGAGCCGCGGATCGTCGCCAGTGACTTCTGCCGGCCGATGCTCGACCGCGGCCGTGACAAGGCTGCCCAGCGGCATCCGCAGATTGAGTGGATCGAGGCCGACGCGATGGCTCTCCCCTTCCCTGCCGCCGACTTCGACCTCGTCACCGTCGCCTTCGGCCTGCGGAACATCGCCGACACCCGACGCGGGCTTGCCGAGATGGCCCGCGTCTGTCGCCCCGGCGGAACGCTTGCGATCCTCGAGTTCTCCCTCCCCGCCAACACACTCGTGCGGTCGGGCTACCTGTGGTATTTCCGCAACGTTCTCCCGCGCCTCGGGAATGCCGTGGCCCGCAACGCCTCCGACGCCTACACCTATCTCAACAAGAGCGTCGAGGATTTTCCGTCGGGGGAGCGGCTGGCAGCGCTCGTCCGCTCGGTCGGCTTCACTGCCGTCGAGCAACACCCGCTCACCTTCGGGATCGCCACGCTCACGCTCGCCACGCGCACCGCGGGGCCGGTGACGGCTCCTGCCTCGAGGAACGGCTGACATGCCCTCCTCTTCCCATCAGCCACTCGTCCTGGCGATCACCGGTGCCTCCGGGGCCCCCTACGCCGTCCGGCTCCTCGAGGTGCTCCTCACCGCCGGCCGGGAAGTCCATCTTTCGATCAGCAGTGCCGGTCAGGCGGTGTTTCTGCAAGAGATCGGCCGGCATCTCGACATCGAGCGGCCCGACCCGGCGGTCCTTCTCGGCGAGGCCTTCGAGCGGCTTCCGGCCGGAGCCCTCGACCGGCTCCACGTGTGGCACCACCGCGACCTCATGGCGCCGATCGCCAGCGGATCGTTTCTCACCGCAGCGATGGTGATCTGCCCCTGTAGCGGAGGAACGCTCGCGGCGGTGGCTCATTCACAGGGGGGCAATCTCATCCACCGGGCAGCCGAGGTTCATCTCAAGGAGCGGCGGAAACTCGTCGTCGTGCCGCGCGAGACCCCTCTCTCGCTGCCGCAGCTGCGGAACATGGTGGCGATCCATGAGGCGGGGGCGGTCGTCCTTCCGGCCTCGCCCGGCTTCTACGCCGGCGCCCACTCGATCGCCGATCTCGTCGATTTCGTCGTTGCCCGGATCTGCGACCAGATCGGCGTGCCGAACACACTCATCCGCCGGTGGGGGAGCGAGTGAGATGGCCGCTACGCTTCGCAGCTATCTGGAGCTCGTCCGCTTCAGTCACACGATCTTTGCCCTCCCGTTTGCCCTCATGGCGGCGATCCTCGCCTTCCAGGCGCCGTCCGTGGCTGCGACCGCTCCGGCCGATTGGTGGCGGCGGGGGCTCGGTGTCATCCTCTGCATGGTGACGGCGCGGACAGCGGCGATGGCCTTCAATCGGCTCGTCGACCGCTCGTTCGACGCCGCCAATCCCCGCACGGCGACGCGCCATCTACCCCGTGGCGATCTTGGCGTCGGCGAGGTGTTCGGCCTCGTCGTCGGCTCGTGCGTGGCGTTCATCGCCGCGACGCTCCTCTTTCTCCCCAATTGGCTCCCTGTCGTGCTGTCGGTGCCGGTGCTCGCCTGGCTGCTCGCCTACAGCTATGCCAAGCGCTTCACGATGCTCGCCCATGGGTGGCTCGGGGTGGCCCTGGGGATGGCGCCGGTGGCGGCGTGGATCGCGATCCGAGGTGAGGCGTTGCTTGCCAACCCTGCCGATGGCCTTCCGGCCCTCATCCTCGGCCTCGCCGTCACGACCTGGGTGGCGGGCTTCGACATCATCTATGCCTGTCAGGATGCCGCCTTCGATGAGAGCCAAGGGCTTCACAGCATTCCATCGCGGCTTGGCGTGCCCCGGGCCCTCAGGCTCGCCGCGGGGCTCCACGTCGTCACGCTCGCCATCCTCGCGACGCTGCCGCTGGTGGTGCCGCAGCTTGGGATGATTTACTGGGCGACCCTCGTGGCGATCGCGGCGCTCCTCG
>JBIIQL010000329.1:0-4717 GCA_044342095.1 Pirellulales bacterium | reverse complement strand
GACGCCGAGCTCGTGCCCCGGGATTCGCGGATAGCTGAAGAAGGGCATCTTGCCGAGAAACCCGCCGTAGTCGGTGCCGCAGATACCGACGGCACGGACAGCGACAACCGCTTCCCCAGGCCCCGGTGCCTCCGGTTGAGGCACGTCGATAAAGCGGAAGTGGTGGGGCTTTTCGAGCTGGAGAGCCTGCATGGTGGGACGATCCGGAAGGGAAGGGTCAGCCGACGGGAAGAGCGTAGAACCGGGCGGCGTTGCCCCCCTCGATCGCCTCGCGCTCGGCGGCGGCGAGCGGCGCGAGAAAATCACGGACGATCCCGATCGTCTCGGCATACTCCGCGGCGAGCGTACAGACCGGCCAGTCGCTGCCGATCATGAGCCGCTTCGGGCCGAAGATCTCGAGGGCCACTTCGAGGTACGGGGTGAAATCGGCCCGCTTCCACCCCTGCCAGTCGGCCTCGGTGACCATCCCCGAAAGCTTGCAGAGGACGTTGCCATGGGCCGCGAGGGCCTTGAGATCCTGCTGCCAGGGGTCGAGCTCCCCCGCCTTGATCCGCGGCTTGGCAAGATGATCGAGAACGAACGGCTGCTCGGGAAACCGGCCGACGAACTCCGCCGCGGCGGGAAGCTGCCGGGGATAGAGGAGGAGGTCGTAGGTGAGCCCGAACGTCGCGAGCTTGCGAATCCCGTGGAGAAACGAGTCGCCAAGAAGGAACCGCGGATCGGGCTCGTCCTGGACGACATGCCGGACGCCGACGAACTTCGGATGCTCAGCGAAGGCACAGAGCTGATCCTCGACATGCGTGCTCCGCAGATCGACCCAGCCGACGACGCCGAGGATGAGCGGATCGGCCTCGGCAAGCTCGAGCAGCCAGCGGCTCTCCTCGAGCGACTGCCGCGCCTGGACGGCGACCGTGCCGCCGATCCCCTCCGCGGCGGCAAGCAACGCGAGATCCGCGGGGAGATGGTCGTGCGCTAGCCGCTCCATCCCCTTCCCGATCCAGGGATACTCGGCGGCGGAATAGCTCCAGAAATGTTGGTGGGCATCGATCCGCATGGCGGAGGCTCCTCAGGGCCGGATGGGGGACGAACCACGCTGCCGCGCGTCGTCAGTTGTTCTCCGGCAGTCCCTCGACATGGCCGATATTGTGCACGGGAGCGAAGATCCCCCGCACCTCGGCGAGCAATTCGCGATCGATCGGCTCGGCCGCCCAGGTCGCCCAGTCGCGGATGTTGGCCGGATTGGCGCTCCCCGCGATCGTCGTCGCGATGAGCGGATTCTCGAGGGAGAACTGGAGCGCGAGCTTGGCCAGCGGCGTCCCGCGGGCCCGGCAGGCCGCCGCCGCCTTCCGCGCCGCCTCCTTAACGCTCTCCGGCTCCTTGAGCCAGGCCGGCAGTACCGCATCGGTGAGGAGCCGGGCGCTGAACGGCCCGGCGTTCATGACGCCGATCCCGCGCTCCACGAGCCACGGCACCGTCTCCTCGGCGAAGCGCGTGTTCTGGAGCGTGTACTGGTTGTAGTTGAGGACACAGTCGACGTCGGCCTGGTCGCAGATGAAGCGGAAGATCTTCTGCGGATAGCCGCTGAAGCCGATAAACCGCACCTTGCCGGCGTCGCGGATCTTTTTCAGCGCCGGAATCGTCTCGTCGACTATTTGGTCCATCGGCACGAACTCGATGTCGTGGCAGAGGATGATGTCGAGATGATCGGTGCCGAGGCGATGGAGCGAGACGTCGACGCTCTCCGCGACCCGCTTGGCCGAGAAGTCGAAGTGGCCGAGGTCGTAGCGCCCGAGTTTCGTGCACAGCGTGTAAGAATCACGGGGCACTTCTTTGAGCGCGATCCCGAGGAGCACCTCGCTCATCCCCCGGCCATAGAAGGGGCTCGTATCGATGAGGTTCATCCCCAGATCGAGCGCTACGTGCACGCTCGCGAGGGCCTCCTCCACCGTCACCCGGCGGAACTCGGCCCCGAGGGACGAGGCCCCGAAGGCGAGGATCGGCACCTCGAGGCCGGTGCGGCCAAGCAGTCGTCGCTTCATCGGAGGATCCCTCGCAGGTCAGGAGAAGGTGCGGCAGCCGACGGTGAGCAGCAGGTTCGCCCACGGGGCCTGCTCGGCGGTCTGGATCGTGAGGACATGGTCGACCGATGAGACCGCCTCGTAGAAATCCCACTTGAGGATCGGCTCGAGCTCGCAGTGGGCACCGGCCGCGGCGAGGATCCGCCGGTATTCGGCCCACACCGGCGGATCGCCCGGCGTGGCGGCAGCGTAGGGATCGGTGCGGTCGATCCCCATCGTGTTGACGCCGTCGATCCGCACCGTGCCGAGGATCGCCTCGAGGACCTGCGCGACGGTGGGGATTCCGGGGGAGAGCTGGAGCGAGACGAGCTCCGCCCGCGGCCCGCGCTTGTTCGAAGCCGGATAATTGCCGTCGGCGATCAGCACCTTCGAGTGGTGCCCAGCCTGGGCGAGAATACGGAGGATGTCGGGGTGGAGGAGCGACGTGTTGAGCATGGGGGACTTTTTCAGGACATGGAGCGGGGCGGGATGGTTTCGAGAGCGCGGATGCTGTCGATCGTCATCCGCGCGGCGGTGTCGGCATCGGGAAGTGGAAAAACCTCGGCCGAAAGATAGCCCGCATAGCCGATGCGACGCAGTGCCGCGGCGATCGGCGCCGGGTCGGTGTGGCCGCCACCGAACGCCCGGCGATTCGAATCGGCCCAGTGAACATGACCGACGAGATCGCCGCAGGCCACGAGCGCCGCGGCCGGATCGGCCTCCTCGATGTTCATGTGGAACAGATCGCAAAGGAGCTTGACGTCGTGGAGGCCACGCCCGCGGAGGAACGAGGCCGCCTCGCCGACCTGCGTGAAGAGGTTTGTCTCGTAGCGGTTGAGCGGCTCGTAGAGGAGCGTCTGCCCGCGCCCTGCCGCATGCCGGCCGAGATGATGGAGGGCCGCGGCAAGGTGCTCGAGCGCGTCGGCCCGCGAGACGTCCCCCTCGTGGCGCCCCTGCATCGATCCGATGATCACGGGCGCCCCCAGCTCGGCCGCGACGTTGACGAGGAGCTCGATAAAGTCCCGGGCCTCGGCGCGGATCCCCGCTTCGGCATGGGTGAGGGAGAGCTTGTGGCGCACCCACCCCGCACCGCTCCCCACGGCGGCCAGGCCCAGCCCGTGTTCGGCGAGCTTCCCGGGGAGGCCGCAGTCGGCGAGTTGCTCCGGGCCCGTCGGAAACACCTCCACCGCATCGAAGCCGAGTTCGGCGGCGCGTCGGCATCCGACTTGAAGCGCCTCCGCAGGCGAGGCCCCATGGAACACGAACGGCCCCTGCCGCGCCTCGCTCACGAGGCACACCGTCACCGCGCTCTTCATGCGTCGCTTCCCCGCTGCGGTGCGAACAGCGGCCGCAGGTGCCGCTCCCAGAGGTTCTCCGTCACCTGCCGGCCGACGATGTCGCGATGGGCCACGAGGAGATCGGTGTACCGGGCTCCCTGCTTCGCCGCCACCTTGAAGGAGACATGGAGGAGCTGACGGACATGCGGATTGAAACGCGGATCGGCGGGGAGATGGCGGATCGCCGCCGCCAGCCGCGGCCCCTCCCAGGATGCCACCTCCGCAGCCGCGGGGAGCCGCGCCCG
Organism: Pirellulales bacterium; assembly: GCA_044342095.1. Lineage (GTDB taxonomy): Bacteria > Planctomycetota > Planctomycetia > Pirellulales > UBA1268 > QWOP01. Next base: position 1,078 of record JBIIQL010000329.1, on the reverse strand, counting down.
GTCGATGTCGATGACGGTGGCATACGGGGCACAGAGCTCGTCGACAGACCCAAGAGCGTAGGCGTAGATCTCTTTCGCGAGAGCGAGCCCGTCCCCCCCTGCCTCGGAAAGGCCGATGAGCTCCTCGAGCCACGTCGTGCCCGCCGTCTTCACATGGACCCCGGCGCCGGTGCGCTCGAGGGCGCGGCGGATGATCGGATAGAGGGAGAACTTGTCGCTCCCGCTGTGCACCGAGAGCTTGAGCCCCGCCGGCAGGCCGTAGCTTGCCGAAGCGTGGGCGAGGACGGCGAGATCGTCGTTGAACTCCCGTTCGAAGACCGCCAGATCGCCGACGTAGTCGACCCCCTTGTTGAACCGACCGGTGAACTTCGGGGCGATCGTGTCGAGCGGGACGCGCTCGTCGGCGAGCAGGGCGAGGATGACGAGGAGCTCGCGCGGCGTCTGCGGGCTGTCGGTCTCGTCCATGCTCACTTCGGTGACGAACCCGGCTCCCCCCTTCCGGGCCGCGATGTGGCGGTGGATCGCGCCGGCCTCGCGGGCCGCGAGGAGATACTGCCCGGCAATCCGGGAGACGACGTCGGCGTCGAGCACGAGCGCCTCTGCCACCCCCGCCAGTCGAAGCGTGCCGGTGAGCTCCGGATGCCGCGCCACGAAGGCGGCGATCTCGGCCGCCGGCGCCGGCTTTCCGATCGAGTCGGCGACGTCGATCGTGAAGAAATCGCTCGTGTCGAGAAACCGCTCGACCGTTTCCAGACGGATGTGGTCGGCGTCGACGAACCAGGGATGACGCCAGCCGCGCTCGTCCACCGCCTTCGCCGCGGCCGCCCGGACGCTCGGCGGCTCGCTGCCGACGAAGCCATGCTCGCGGTTCGACTTGTTCCACACCGGGGCGACGACGACCCCTTCCCGCTCGAGCCGTTCGAAAGCCGCCAGTTGGGCGGCGGCCTGATGCGCGAAACGATCACCGACACCGAACGACAGCCGAGGAAGGCCTGTGCTGGAGGGGGCGTGCATCGGGAGATCCTGGTTCAGACGTCGAGATTCTTCACATCGAGGGCGTGACGCTCGATGAACTCGC
>JBIIQL010000327.1:0-4722 GCA_044342095.1 Pirellulales bacterium | reverse complement strand
GAGATAGGGCTCGGCTTCGAGGAGTCGCGAGGCGACCACCGCCGCTTCGTCGAATCGAATCGACTCGAGCGCCTGGAGCGGATTCTGCGCCACGAACACGCCGATCGGTCCCTGCTGCGGCAGGAAGGCGGTGGCCCGGGCGACCATTGCCTCGAGGGCGTCACGCGCCACCGGTTCGGCGCCCGATGGCGGCGATGAATCAAACATGCGTCATCCTTGGTGTGCATCACCTGTGTCCTTCAAATCGTACCGTGGCGAGGCACGGGGCGTCACCGGCAGGGCCCGGGGCACCGCGGCTCAAAGCGCTGCCTTCCTCCCCATTCCCTTGGCCGCAGTCCTGGCGGAAGTGGCTATGATCTTCCTGCCCAGTCCCTTTCTTTCCCTGCCCTTCCCTGCCCTTCCCTTCTCTGGAGAACCGGCACATGAAGCGTTCCGCCCAGTCTTCCTGCAGCTCCCGATCGAACTCGCGATCGAGGGCCTTGGCATGGCTCCTGCTGGCGGCATGGCTCCCGTGCCTCCCCCATCCGATGACGCTTGCCGCCGAACCGACGCCGATCAACCGTCCCTGGACCGGCCCCTACGGCGGAGTCCCGCCGTTCGACAAGGTCCGCGTCGAGGATCTCGGCCCGGCGCTCGAAGTCGCCATCGAGGCGGAGCTCGACGCCGTGGCAGAAATAGCCGCCACCCCGGCCGCGCCCACGTTCGCCAACACGATTGAGCCGCTCGAGAAGGCGACGCGCGACTTCGAGCGCGTGCAGACGATCTACGGCATCTGGGGAAGCAATCTCGCCGACGACGCCGTCCAGAAAGTCGAGCGCGAGATGGCTCCGAAGCTCGCCGACCTCGCCGACCGGATTTTCCAGAATCAAAAGCTCTTCGACCGCATCAAGGCGGTCTACGACACCCGGAAGACCTCGGGGCTTTCCCCAGAGCAGCAGCGGCTCGCCTGGCTCCTCTACACCGACTTCGTCCGCGGCGGCGCGGCCCTCAATACGGAAGCGAAGAAGGAGATGGCGGCGATCAATCAAGAGCTCGCCACGCTGTCGACGAAGTTTTCCCAGAATGTCCTCAAGGACGAAAACGATGGCCTCGTGATCATCGACGACGCCGCCGGGCTCAAAGGGCTCCCCGAAGCACAGGTGACCGCCGCCGCCGCCGCCGCTGACGCCCGTGGCCACAAGGGGATGTGGGTCATCCAAAACACCCGTTCCAGCGTCGAGCCGTTCCTCACCTACGCCGACGACCGGGCCTTGCGCCGCAAGGTGTTCGAGATGTTCGTCAGCCGCGGTGACGGCGGCGGCGCCACCGACAACAACTCGACGATCCGCCAGATCCTCGAACTCCGCGCCCGCCGCGCCCGCCTCCTCGGCCACGCGACCCACGCCCACTGGCGCCTCGACAACTCGATGGCCAAGACCCCCGAGCGCGCCATGGCGCTCATGGAAGAAGTCTGGGGGCCGGCCGTCGCTGAGGTGAAGCAGGAAGTGGCCGACATGCAGCAAATAGCCGACGCCGAAGGGGCGAAGATCACGATCGAGCCTTGGGACTATCGCTACTACGCCGAGAAGGTGCGGAAAAAGCTCTACGACCTCGACGAATCGGAGATCGTTCCCTACCTCCAGGTCGAGAAGCTCCGCGAGGGGATGTTTGACACCGCGGCCAAGCTCTTTGATCTTCACTTCACGCCGGTGCCTGATGGGAGCGTTCCTGTCTTCCACCCCGATGTGAAGGTGTGGGAAGTGAAGGATGGCAGCGGCAAGCACGTTGGACTCTGGTATTTCGATCCCTACGCCCGGCGCGGGAAGCGGTCGGGGGCGTGGATGAACGCCTACCGCAACCAGGAGCGTTTCGACGGCGAGACGACGACGATCGTCTCCAACAACTCCAACTTCGTGAAGGCTCCTCCGGGGGAGCCGACGACGATCTCCTGGGAGGACGCGACGACGCTGTTCCATGAGTTCGGCCACGCCCTTCACGGGCTCTGCTCGAACTGCACCTATCCGTCGCTCTCCGGCACGAACGTCGCCCGCGACTACGTCGAGTTTCCCTCCCAGATCCTCGAGCATTGGCTCCCCACCCCCGAGATCCTCTCCCACTACGCCCTCCACGTCGAGACGGGGAAGCCGATCCCCGAGGCACTCGTGGCGAAGATCAAGAAGGCGGAGACGTTCAACCGTGGCTTCAAGACCGTCGAGTTCCTGGCCAGTGCCCTGGTCGACATGAAGCTCCATCTCTCGACGCCGACGGCCGATCCCGACGCCTTCGAGCGCGACACGCTCGCCGCCCTGGGGATGCCGGGGGAGATCGTCATGCGCCACCGCACGCCCCATTTCAACCACGTCTTCTCCGGCGACGGCTACTCGGCGGCCTACTACAGCTATCTGTGGAGCGACGTGCTGACGGCCGACGCCTGGGAAGCCTTCACCGAGGCGGGGGGCCCGTGGGATCCGGCCGTGGCCAAGCGGCTGAAGAGTCACGTCTTCTCGGTCGGCAATACGATCGACCCGGCCGACGGCTACCGCGCCTTCCGCGGCAAGGATCCGGGCACCGGGGCGCTGATGCGGAAACGCGGCTTCGAAGCCAAGGCCGAGTGACGGGGCCGACGGGCCCCCTTCAGACAAGCCCCTCGGGCGACTCGATCGCCCGGCGCAGGTCGTCGAGGAACCGGGCCGCCGGGCCGCCGTCGACGCGGCAGTGGTCGAAGGTGAGCGAGAGCGTCATCAGGTCGCGGATCGCGATCGACTCGGCGACGCTCGTATCGGCGACCACGACCGGCTCGCGTCGGATCGCCCCCACGCCCAGAATCGCCGTCTGCGGCCCATTGATGATCGGCGTGAACTCATCGATTCCAAACCCGCCGAGATTCGTGATCGTGAACACGCCCCCCTCCATCGCTGCCGCGGGGAGCTTTTGGGCGCGGGCTTTTTCGATCAGCTCGCGCGACTCGGCCGTAATCTCCGCAAGCGACCGCCTGCCGACGTCGCGAACGACCGGCACGAGCAGGCCTCCTTCAGTGTCGACGGCGATCCCGATGTGGAGGCTTTCTGAGTCGGGAAGAACGAGCGCTCCTGATGGGTCCCAGCAGCCGGCCAGGCTCGGATGGCGAAGGAGCACGCCGGCGGCGATCTTCGCGAGCAGATCGGTGTAGGCAGGCAGCGGCAGCGTTCCGGTGGCCTTGAGCCGACTGCGGAGCGCGGCAAGCGTCGTAACGTCGGCCCGAGTGTGGAGCGTGACCGGGGCGTTTTCAGCTTGGCTCGCGAGCATCCGCTCCGCGATCGTGCGGCGGCGCTTCGGCAGACCGGCCAGTCGCGAGGGCGGTTGTGAAGAGGCCGCGGCTGCCGCCGGCCGGGCCGCGCCGAGGACATCGGCCTCACGCACCCGTCCGCCGCGGCCGCTCCCGGAAAGCAAGGCCCAGTCAACCCCCAAGCGGGAAGCCGTCGCCCGAGCCCGCGGCGTGGAAACCCTGCGGCCCTGAACCCTGCCCGCATGCGCCGCGCCCGCCACCGCCACCTGAAAAACGTCGTCGGCCATGATCCGTCCGGCGGGTCCGGAGCCGGCGACCGTTGCCACATCGATCCCCAATTCCCGCGCCAGGCGGCGGATCGTCGGCGAGGTCGGGCCGCCCACCGGGCCGGTCGGACGGGGCGCCGGGGACGCGAGTGACGCTGGGGCTGCGGCGACCGCAGCGGGAGCGTGATGGCTTGGGGCGGCGGCCGGGGCCGCCGCGGGAGTCGGCGTCGCCTCGGGCACGTACGCCGGGGGCTCTTCGCCGTCGGCGAGCAGCCAGCCGATGAGCGTGCCGACCTTCACCACCGCCCCTTCCCCAGGGGCTCCGGCTGGCACGTGGAGGATCCCGCCGTCGATCGACTCCACCGGCTCGACCGACTTCTCCCCTTCGAGTTCGAAGAGAGGCTCGCTCGGCTTCACCCGGTCGCCGGGGCCTTTTAACCAGCGCACGAACGTCCCCTCCTCCATCGACCAACCGAGGCGGGGAATGCGGATGTCGTTGGCCATGGTTTGTTCGCTTCCTATTCGGCCACGAGCGTGCGGATCGCGGCGAGGCAATCGTCGGCGTTCGGCACGACGACCGCTTCGAGCGACGGGGCGTACGGGGTCGGCACGAAGGCTCCGGTGAGCCGGCGGACCGGGGCATCGAGGAAATCAAACCCCTCGTCGGCGACGCGGGCGGCGACCTCGGCGGAGAAGCCGCACGACGCCGGCGGTTCGTCGACGACGAGCAACCGGCCGGTACGCTCCACCGAGGCGAGGATCGTCGCCATGTCGAGCGGCGAGACCGTCCGCGGGTCGATGAGCTCGACGTCGATCCCTCCGGCCGCGAGTTGATCGCAGACGCTCGCCACGAGTTGCACCATCCGGGCAAGCGCTACAACAGTCACATGCCGTCCGCGGCGGACGACGTTGGCGACCCCGAAGGGGATGTCGTAAAGCCCTTCGGGCACCGGCGTCTTGAGCCCCATCAACTCGCGGTGCTCGAGAAACAGGACCGGATCACTCCCCCGGAGGGCGTGCGTAAACAGCCCCTTGGCATCGGCCGCGTTGGAGGGGACGACGACCCGCAGCCCCGGCACCTGGGCGTACATCCCGTAGTAGCTCCCGGAATGGTGGGTGGCGGCACAGTGACCGATGCCGATGCAGCCCCGCAGGATCACCGGCATCCGCAGCCGGCCGCTCGACATGTATCGCATCTTCGCGATCTGATTG
>JBIIQL010000328.1:0-4722 GCA_044342095.1 Pirellulales bacterium | reverse complement strand
CGCGTCGGCCGAACGCTTTTTCGCCCTGCCTCCCGCGCAGAGGGGCGAGGCGGCAGCCGATCTGGCGACGGCCTTCGATGTCCGTGCGATCCGGGCCGAAGCGTTGTTGGCCAGGGGGGATGCCGCTGCCGCAGCGGAATCCTTTGGCGAGTTGGTGGCTTCCGCGGGAAACGACCCCCGTGCGGCGCACCTTCAGTTGCGGTTGGGCGCCGCCTCCACCTCCGCCGAGGACTGGGAGCGAGCCCATGCGGCGCTCGGGCCGCTGGTAGCCGGTGGCGGAGCGGGGCTCGACGGGGACGAGCGTCCTCTCGGCCTGCTTCTCGATGCCACGGCGCTGGTGGAGCTATCGCGCGCCAAAGAGGCGGTGGTCCTCCTCGACCGGCTCGGTCGTGAGCATCCCACCTGGCCACGGCAGGCCGAGGGGCAACTCCTCGCCATGAGGGCCCGGCGCGAAGCCGGGGATGCCGCCGGCGCCGTGACGATCGGCGAGCAACTCGTGGCGAGCACACCTGCGCCTGCGATCGCCGATCGAGCCTGGTTTCGTCTCGGACAGGCACGCGAGGAAGCCGGGGATACGGCCGGGGCGATTGCGGCCTTCGTGGAAGCCCGTCGGATCGCGCCGCAGGGGCCGCGCGTGGCTCCCGGTCTCCTGGCGGAAGGCTGGTGCCACGAGGCGCTCGGCGCTCTCGATGAGGCGGTCGCCTGCTGGACGGAAGTGATCGATCACCATCCCGACTCGGCAGCGCTCGTGCCGGCGCTCTTGGCCCGGGGTGACGCCCGGCAACGCTCCGGGGCGCCCCTCGAGGGACTCGCCGACGCCGAGCGGGTCGGTGCCTTGGCGGCGGCCAAGGACGGCCGGGTCAGCGCCGCGGCCGAAGCCGAGGGTCGATTCCTTGCCGGGCTCTGCCAGGCGGCGAGCGGCCAGACCGCGGCGGCGATCGACACGCTGTCGGCCCTTCTCGTGGCCACCCCCGACTTTCCGGCGGCCGATCGCGCGCTCCTCGAACTCGGCACGGCCCGGTCGCTCGCCGGGGATGCGGCCGCGGCCGAGTCGACCTTCGAAGAACTCAGGCGCCGGTTTCCGCGCAGCCCCAGACAGGCTGATGCTTGGCTCGAGAGCGGTGAGATCCGGTTTGCAGCCGCTGACTGGGATCGTGCTGCCGAGTCCTACCGCAACGTGCTTTCAGCCACCGCAGAAGGCCCCGGAACCGCCGCACTTCGCGAGCAGGCCCGCCACAAACTCGCTTGGATCTTTGCCATGCAGCAGGATCATGCCGGTGCGGCGCGGGCTTTTGCGGAACAACTCGCCGAACATCCCGACGGCGTCTGTGCGGCGGACGCCGAGGCGATGCTCGGCGACGCGCTGTTTCGGCTGGGGCGTTTCGACGAGGCCGAGAAGGTGCTCGGTCGCGCGCTCGCCAAGCCGGAGGCGCTGTCGTCGCCCGATCTGCTCGGGCTGGCGACGGTTCGCGCGGCCGAATGTGCCGCCAAGGGGGATCGCTTCGAGGAGAGCCTCACCGCCGTCGACCGCTGGCTCGGCGCGACTCCGGGCCCTGAGGCCGGAAGCGCGACGGTGGCCCAGGGGAAGTTTGCCCGGGCCTGGGCCCTCCAGAATCTCGGCCGGCTCGACGAGGCGTTGCCAGAGTTCCACGCGATCGCGGAAGCGGGCCTCGCACCGGGCGCGGGGGGCGGTCCCGGTGAGTTGGCCGCCCGGGCCCGGCTCATGGAAGGGGAGATCCTCTTCGAGCAAGGTCTCCACAAAGAGGCGATCGCTTCGTTCTTCAAGGTGGCCTACGGTTTCGGGGAAACCGAGGCCCCGGCTTCCTTCCATCCCTGGCAAGCGCAGGCGACTTTCGAGGCGGCCCGCTGTTTCGAAGTGCTCGCCAAACCGCAGCAGGCCCGCGGGCTGTACGCTGAAGTGGTCGAACGCTATCCGGAGTCGCCGTACGTGACGACGGCACGGAAGCGAATCGACGCGCTCGACGGCGCCGTCAAGTGAGTGCCTTCTTTGTTGTCGCACGATCCATTCCTCCCGTCACCGCTGCGAAGGCCCTGCCATGTCGATGAATGTCGGTGACCTGAAGTCCCTGTGGGAGTTGTTCCTCGCCGGCGGTCCGCTCATGTGGCCGATTACGGTGATGTCGTTCCTCGTCGTCGCCTTCGGTCTCGAACGGCTCGTGGCGTTGCGGCGGGGGAGGTTTGTCCCCGCGGCCCTGGCGATGAAGCTCCGCCTGATCGCGGATGGATCCCCGTTCGATCCGCGGCAGGTGGCGGCATGGTGCGATGCTGACCGCTCGGTCCTGGCGACGGTCGTGCGCGCGATGCTCGCCCGACTCGGCAGGCCACTCCCCGAGGTTGAGCATGCCGTCGAGACGACCTCGAATCGGGAGGCATCGCGGCTCTATGCGAACATCCGGCCGATCAGTCTCGCCGTCACGATCACTCCGCTCCTCGGTCTCCTCGGCACCGTCCAGGGGATGATCATCGCCTTCTACACCACGGCGAACCTCCAGGCGGGAGCGAATCGGGCCGCGGAACTGGCCAGCGGAATCTATCTCGCGTTGATCACGACCTTCGCCGGCCTGTGCGTCGCGATCCCCGCCGCGATCATCGCCCATTACCTCGAAGGGCGGATCCTCGCCGGCTTCCGCAGGGTCGATGATGTCGTCGCCGGGCTTCTCCCCGCGATCGAGTCGTTCGAAGGGCGCCGCAGGCCCGAGGGGAGCGGCCGGCCGTCCGAGGCGTCGGCGGGCGGGGGGAAGCCATGAGTGTCCGCATCGACAAGGGACGGCTCGGCGGAGGGCTCGAACTGACGCCGATGATCGACGTCGTCTTCCTCCTCATGATCTTTTTCCTCGTCGCCAGCAAACTCGAAGAAGACGACCGCGCGATCGACGTCATCCTCCCGCAGGCCTCGGCCGCCAAGCCGCTGACGACCCGTCCGCGCGAGTTCATCATCAACATCGACCGCGGCGGCAACACCTACGCCGGCGCCAGGCCGGTGGCGGCCGAAGAACTCGTCGGCCTCCTCCGTCAGGCGGTCGCCGACAATCCCGGCCGCCAGAAGGTGACGGTCCGAGCGGATGAGAACGTGGCGCACAAGCATGTCGTGGCCGTGATGGACGCCTGCGTGCAGGCGGGCATCGAGGACTACCGCGTGCAATCGGCGCCGGAGGTGAATGGGGACCGGGCGGCCGGTCCGGACGACGCTCTCCCCGACGATCGCTGAGGACGACCATGGCGCTGGCGATCGACACTCCGCTGCCGGCCAAGGCATCGTCCCGCCGCTGGCGGAGCCGCGCCCGTCTTGCCGCCGCCGTGATGGCGAGCTTCCTCCTCCACTGGCTCCTCCAGCAGGGGCTGGCACGAACCGTGATCGCCGTTCGCCCTCTGGAAGACCTGTTTCCCGACAAGGAGGCCTCCTCCCGTCCCGACTTGGCTTCCGATTTCCCGCTTCACGATGAGTCGACGACGCGGGAGTCGTTCGCGCACGAGATCCCGCTCGATGTGCCGATAGCGCTCGATGCCGCCGCTTCGGCTTCGTCCCGAGGGACGCTCCGCGATGCCGAACGGGCCGTCGCCGAGCGACCGGTGGAGGAGTCCGTGGAAACGCCGGAAGTCGGCGCGACGCGGATCGATCGCCCCCATTCCGAAGTCCTGAATCCGAGCCCGTCCGAGCCCGGGGAACCGGAGCGGGTCCGCGCGAGGGTGCCGGAAGCAGCCACGGCGGCCGAGGGGATGCCAGCGATCGTTGGCAGTGAGGCCGACGAGCCTGCCGTGACGCCGCGGAGGGAGCGGCCGAGCGTCCTTGCGGGGCCTGCCGTGTCGACGGCGCGGTCGCGGGGAGCAACCGACGCCGACAGCCCCGACCCATCCGTCATCGCAGCGCCGCCAGTTCCCCCGCGCATTCCCCGCCGCTTCTCGCGCCCGACCACCGAGGCCGACTCGGCCCCTGCCCTTCCCCGTTCGCCGCAGCGCACGGACGTTGCCGACATGAGCGCCGAGGGAACGACCTCGACGGAGAAGATCGAACTGTCTTCCCAGACTTCGGCGGGGATGGAGCCGAGTTCGGGAGCCTCCCCGACGGCGGCCGGGCCGGGGGGCGGCGCGGCCGATCTCCTCGTCGGGGCCGCGCCGCGCCCCCGTCCTTCGGGCAGGATTCCCGATCGGGGGCGAGCGGGCTCGGCGAGCGCCCGCCGGTCATCCGTGCCGGTCCTGGAGGAGGACGCGGAGGCGTTGTCGGTCGGCGAAGCGGGGGCCGCGGTCGGCGCCGCGCTCCGTCCGCGTTCGACGCCCCTGGCTGGCGCTGACGCCCTCGGCGGGCCGGTTGGCGCGGCGACCCCGCTTCCCCGTGCCGGCACCGTCGCGCTCCCCGCGGAGTCGCGCGTTCGCGAGACGGCCGAGGCCTTCGCCCGGCGATCGCGCCTCTCTCGGGGAGAGTCTCGCGCCGATCGAGCCGTGGAACTCGGCCTCGGATGGCTGGCCGCGGCTCAGGAGGAGGACGGTCGCTGGACGCTCGGGACCTATCATCCCAAGGGATTGGGGGGCGCGGTTCGACTCCAGTCCGACACCGCCGCTACTGGCCTGGCACTCCTCAGTTTCCTCGGCGCCGGATACGACCACTTCGATGGCCGGCATCGCGAGGTCGTCCGCCGCGGGCTGGAGTGGCTCCTTTCGGTACAGAACGAGAATGGCGATCTGTTCGTTCCTGCCGATCCGGTG
>JBIIQL010000326.1:0-4729 GCA_044342095.1 Pirellulales bacterium | reverse complement strand
CGGCTGCGATTTCTACGATTCCCAATCCGCCGGGGCAGCGAGATTTTTCCTCCGCGGCCTGCTCGACGACATCGACGGGCTTTTGAAGCACGCCGGTGTCCACGAACAGTACTGTGGCTTTTTCCGTGCGATCTCGAAGCGGTTTCCGTTTGCAATTTTTTGCCTTGAGCGAAGACACGATCGATATCTACGCGGTGTTGGATTGCCGACAAGATCCCGATGCCATCACGTCCCGCCTCGGCGAACGGCACATCGACCGCGAGACACGGTCCTGACGGGGAGCGGCATCGCTGCTAGGCATCACTCTGCCAGCGGCAGATGCCGGGTGAGATCCATGGCAGATGTGAACTCGACGCCGCAGCCCTGGTCGAGCTGATCGAGACCATTTTTGGCAACCGTCGCAGGGCGGCAAGCTTGGCACCATCCTCGGCGGTCTGCTGCTGGAGGAGCCGGAGACCAGCTCGCATCACCTCGCTGGCGTTGCGATACCTTGCCGCTTCGATCTGCTCATCGATGAAAACATCGAACGACTCAGTCAGATTCACGTTCCGCGTCGGCATGGCTACCTCACAGGAGAATCCCCGACCGGCTTTCTCTTGAGTCGCTGAAAAACGACCGGGCGACGTCGCCCCAATATTGCGGCGTCAGGACACGCTCTTCAGGCACGAGGCTAGCCCCCGTTGGCGGAATCTGCCAATGCAGAGCCGGCGCCTCGGGAGCCCTCGGCGATGAAGGGCCGTGCTCCACCGCGGACAGCACCCCGATCAGGAATCGACGCTGTAGACCTGCACGCGCCCCCAGGCGGGCCACTGCCCATCCTTCGGGCCCGGTTGAGACAGGGCGCCTCCGAGGACGAGGCGCTTGCCGTCGGCCGTGAACCGGGCCTGGGTGATCCGCTGCTTCGTGTCGATCGAGGTGAGGAGATTCCCATCGGCGGCCGAGAAGAGGGCGAGATTCCAGGTTCCTTGGGCCTGCCGCCCCGCCATCACAAAGTGGGCGCCGTCGGGAGCCCAGGCGAGCGTCTCCATGAGCCCCGAGCCATGCTGGCCGTCGTGGATCTGGTCGAGCTTTTCCCCCTTCCGCCAATCCCACCGCTGCCAGGTCATCTTCCCGTTGCCCGCCATCGGATCCCCCATCGGCCCCATGCCGCACACGAGGAGCGCCGCGTCGGCCGGGGCGAAGACGAGGGCGTAGATGCCGCCGCAAAAGTGATGGCTCTTCGTCGTTCCCCAGGAGGTGAAGTCGGGGGAGGTGAAGCGACTGACCGGCTCAGCGCCGCCCCCCTCGCCGAGCTTCCACACCCGCACCTCGCCGAGCATGTTCGCGGCGGCAAGATGGAGACCGTCGCGACTGAAGGCACACGAAAGCACCGGCGGCTGATGGTCGAACTCCGCGACGAGCTTTCCGCTCGAGGTGTCGTAGACCAGCACGGCCGGTTCGGTCGCGGCGGCCGGCTCGTATTTCCAGCCCCCGGCAAGGTACTGTCCGGTGCAACTGGCAACCCGGCTCCCGTCGGGGGAGAGGGCGAGATCCCAGCTCCAGAATCGATGCGCCGGCACAACCCGCGTCACGGCCCCCGCCGTGAGATCGTGCCAGAGAAGCTGCCCGTCGTAGCCGCCGGAGACGAGCGTCTTTCCATCGGGGAGCGCGACGCATCCGCTGGCATACGACCCATGCACTCCCGCGAGCGCCACCTGCTCGCCCGACTCGGGATCGACTCGGACAACGCGCCCATCGGCGCAGGCGGCAAAGGCACGGCCGCCGTCGGGGGCAAGCGCCAGGCCGAAGACGCCGGTCGCGACCGCGGAATCGTGGAGGAGGGTGAGCTTCATCGGTTCACGCGAGCAATTCGCCGATCGGCGCCTTCCCGTTCTCAACGAGGTGAAACGTCGGCAATCCTGGCAGATCGTACCCGGCGTGGGGATCGAGCCCGAGGGCCGTGAAGATCGTGGCGAACAGGTTCTGTTCGTCGATCGGTTGCCCGACGACGTCGACGCCATCGGCATCGGTCCCGCCGACGACCACCCCGCGGCGCAGCCCACAGCCGGTCATCATCAGGCTCCAGGCATTCGGATAGTGGTCGCGGCCGCGAGCGGCGTTGAGCCAGGGGGTGCGGCCAAACTCCCCCATCGCGATCACGAGCGTGGAATCGAGGAGACCGCGCTCCTCGAGATCACGAACGAGATGAAAGAGCACATGATCGAGCTCCGGCACGAGCATCTGATGGATTTCGTGCTGGAAGACGTGGTTGTCCCAGTTCATGCCGTTGGCCACCATCACGAACGGCGCCCCGTGCTCGACCAGATGCCTCGCCATGAGGGCGTGCTGCGCAAAGCTCCCCGGCCCGTAGCGTTCTCGATCGCGGGGGGGAAGCCGCTCGACGTCGAACAGCTCGGCGCTCGCCGCCAGCCCCCGCATCCGCTCGAAGGCGGCGTTCTGGCTGCGGGCGATCGAGCTTCGGCGATCCCGCTCGAACCGCGACGTGAGGAACTTCCGCAGCGTCTCGCGGGTCTCGCGGTCGTGCTGCCCGAGCGCATCGGGGGCGGCTTCGAGGAGTTGCGTGTAGTCGCCGCCGAGCCGCACCGGGGCGTGCTCCACGCCGAGCCAGCCGGCCCAGTTGCCCGCCTTGAAGCTCTCGAACTCGTTCCCTCCGGGTATCGGATCGAGAAAGACGAAGTTGGGGATCGGTGAATCGAGCTCGCCGACCGCGTGCGACACGGCACTCCCGAGCGTCGGCCGGGTGAAACCCGCCCGATCGGGATTGCCGCGCTGCAAGAGATTGATCGCTTGGAGATGCTCCGACTGCGCCGTCTTCATCGAGCGGACGATGTTGAGCTTGTCGGCGATCGAGGCGCAGCGCGGCATGAGTGAGGAGAAGTGGATCCCCGGGATGCTCGTCGGCGTACTCCCGAAGGGCCCGCCGCCCGGCCGGCCAGGCTTCGGGTCCCAGGTCTCGAACTGGCTCGGCGCGCCACACAGCCAGAGGAGGATGCAGCGTTTCTCGGCACGCTTTGCTTCCGCCGCGAGGGCGGGACTATGAAACAGCCCGGAAAAGCCCCCCACCCCCGCAGCGGAGAGCCCCTCGAGGAACAGCCGACGATGGAGCCGATGCTCGTCACGCGGGCAGTCGCCGGGGCTTACGTGCGGGGCAGGTCGCTTCATCGGGCTCACGGCGTGGTGAGAAACTCGGCGCTCGTCGCGAGCGCCCAGAGGAGATCGCGAGCCGCCGCAACCGGCTGCTCCGGATGCGATGCGAATACTCGCTCGGCCTGCGCCATTTCCTCACGTTCGGGCGCTCGGCCGAGCACGGCGCGGAAGGCGGCCTCGACGCGCTCCGAGGGCGTCTGAAGCGCGGCGATCCGGGCGACCGTGCTCTCCGGGACCGGCTCGAGGAGCTCCTTCAAGGCCGGGCTCGCCGAAAGAAACTGGGCCTGCTGAAACGTCGCCTGATACTCCCGCGGCATCACATCGGGGATCGCGGCGACCGCGGCGCGACGGAGGCTGTCGTTTTCCATCGGCCGGCCGGCGGCAATGGACCATGATCGAGCGATCTGCTCGGCGGTAAGGGGCCGTTCGGCGGCGCTGGCGAAGGCCACCGGATCGGAGGCCACGGCGCTTTCTCCGGCGATCCCGAGGGCATAAACCCGGCTCAAGACGATGCCGCGGACTTCGCGGCGGATGTCATGATCGTGGGCGGCGAAGTCGGCGGTGAGCCAGTCGAGCAGCTCCGGATGGCTCGGCGTGTTGCGGGTGGTCATCTCGTCGACCGGCGCCACGATCCCCCGCCCGAGCAAAACAGCCCACAGCCGATTGACGAAGGCGCGGGCGAGGAGCGGATTGCCCGTGGTGGCCGCGGCGGCGAAGGCTTCGCGCCGGGAAAACTTCGGGACGCGCGGCTTGGCCGCCGGATCGACGTAGCGATCGTCACGGTCCTCCTCCTGCTGGCCATCGTCCGGCCGATTCTCGGCCACCGTGGGACCACCCAGAAGCGTCACGATCGCCGGCTGTGACTCCTTCTTGAGATTCGTGAAGTTGACGAAGCCCCCTACGGCAGACTCCGCGACGTCGGTCGATCCCTCGACGTTCTTTCCCCGGTTGAAGGCCGCCACGAGCCCCCAGTAATGAGCCTGCTTGATCTCGCGGGCAAGGGGATGGTCGTGGCACTGGGCACAATCGATCCGGGCGCCGTAGACGACCGGGGCGACAGCCTCGGCGATCGCCTGATGGTCGTTGCGTCGCTCGTAGAGAAACCACGACGCCCCCTTGTCGTCGGAGCCCGTCGGTCGGGCGACGAGGATCTCCTGGACTGTCTTGTTCCAGGGGCGGTTGGAGCGGAAGGCCTGCTCGAGATACGACCACCAACCGCTGTTACGGCGACGCTCCTCACGCGACTCCCGCTTTCCTCGCCCCATTAGAAACACATCCCACAGCTCGCGCATCCGCACGGCATGCTCGTCGGAATCGAGAAGCCGATCGACGAGCGCCGCGCGGCGCGTGTCGCTCGGCGCCTGGAGGAAGTCGCGCTGTTCGGCTTCGGTCGGGATCCGCCCGGCCAGATCGAGCCAGACTCGCCGGCACCAGACAGCATCATCGACCGGAGGAACCGGCTCGATCCCCTGCCGGGCCCACGCCTCAGCCATGAGGACGTCGATCGCCTCGGTCACCGTCGCGAACGTCCGCGTTTGCGCCGCTGGCCCGGAGGGACTCACTGCTGGCTCGGCCGGGACGT
>JBIIQL010000018.1:0-15924 GCA_044342095.1 Pirellulales bacterium | reverse complement strand
CCGCAGTGGCCGGCCCACCCCCGCCGAATCGATGCCGGGCGAGCCCTCCCTGCCCGGTGGCATGCCGATGGAGGAGGAAGGGCTCACCTTCGGTGGCCCCGATGGCGACGTCGGCTTCGGTGGCATGCCGCTCGACTCGGGCGACTACGGCCTGTCCGAACCCGGCATGGACTCCTTCAGCGATGGCTATCCCGACGACGGCATGATCCTCTCCGAGGATGGCATGCCGATGGGGATGGGGATGGAGGGCCCTGAGGTCCCGTGGACCGGCGAGGTCCACCTCCACATCCCGTCGTTCTACGACGATCCCTATGCCTGCGAGGATGGCGAGGCCTGCCCGGGGTGCTCCCCCATGTGGGATCCCGACGGACGGATCTGCGCCTATTTCCGTCGCTTCGGCCGCCCGTACTACGGCTGGCGGTGGTACCGCGACCTCACGGCCAGCGCCGGCGTGACGTCGTTCCAGAACGCCACGGACCTCGGCCTCCACGGCAACTACGGCTTCAACGAATACCTCAACTGGTCGATGCCATTTTGGAATGCCGTCGGCCTCGGCTGGCAGGTCGGTGTGCGCGGTGTCCAGGCCGACTTCCAGCGGACGCAGATCACCGCCGCCAACGGCAGCACGCTCCTCAACACGAACTCCCGCAACCAGGTGTTCCTCACCACCGGGTTCTTCACGAGGGCCTTCGAGGGCCGCGGCCTCCAGGGTGGAGCCGTGTACGACTACCTCCAGGACAACTGGTTCGACACGACCGACCTCTCGCAGGTCCGCGGCGAGTTGAGCTACGTCTGGGGCTACCACGAGTTCGGATTCTGGGGGGCGTTCAACTCCTTCAATGCCAACGGCGCGTTCGTGACCGGAGCCCGGGGCAACTCGGCCTCCTTCGACACGCTCGATCTCTACACCGGCTTCTACCGACTCCAGTTCGGGGATGCCAACGAGCTGAAGGTCTGGGGTGGTGCCAGCGGCCAGGGGGACTATCTCACCGGCATGCTCGTGCGGGCGCCGATGTCGCGGTCGCTCGCCCTCGAGGGAACGTTCACCTACCTCATCCCCTCCTCGAGCAACACCGTTCAACTCCCCAACAGCAACGGCAGCGTGTCCTACGCCGAACAGGCTTGGAACGTATCGACGAATCTCGTCTGGTATCCCGCCTGCCGGGCGCGTCGCAGTCTGGCCAGCCCCTACCGCCCCCTGTTCGACGTTGCCGACAACGGCAGCATGATCTCGACGGTGTCGGTGAACCGGCAGCGGCGGCGCTGATCCTGCGGGCTTCCTGCCCTGGCCGCCGGCCGAACGGGCCCAGTCCCCGCGCGGGGCGGCCTGGGGCCCGGCAACGGAGACCGGCGAGCGCGGCTGCCGGCCTTCCTTGGGGATCGACCGGACGGGCCGGTCACTCCCGGGGGCCATCGACGCCCCCTCGTCGTCGGGCCGGGGCCTTCCGCCGCGCGTAGCCCCTGCCGCCCGCCACGGGGTTTCTGCTATCCTTGCCGGTTCCAGGGCGCCCGTTTCGGGCTGCCACCGCTATCCAGGAATCCATCGCTGCCATGCCGGAAGCAAACGATCCGTGGGCCTCCCTCGCCGACAGCCTCGGCGCCGTTCCAGCGCCTGACAAGGCCGCGGCTCAGCCCACGCCCGCTCCTCAGCCCGCTCCCCCCCGCGTCATCGAGACGCGGCGCCCCGAGACGAAGAAGGCCGCTCCCCAGGCGTCTGGGGGTGACTGGACCGACATCGTCTCCGGGTTGGGCCTCCAACCGGACGCGGTTCCGCCCCGTCCCGCGGCGCCCTCTCCCCCGCCTCCTGCCGCCCGCGAACGGGCACCCGTGCCGACGCCGGAATCGTTCGAGCGCCGTCCGGAAGGCCAGCATCGGCGCAGCGAGCGCCTCCCGGAGACGGAGCGATCTCCCCGGGATCTCCCGCCGCGCGACGTCGCCGCCGACCTGGGTGCCGACGACCTCGGCTTTCAGGATCGCCCGGTCGTTGACCGGAGTTCGGAACGCGGTTCGGAACGGACCTCGGATCGGGGCTCTTCCGACCGTCCGGCCTCGGGCCGACGGGAAGAAGACGGCCGCCGCGAAGGTCGCCGTGACGGTGGTCGTTCCTCGGGCCGGGGACGCCGCGGTGACGGACGGCGTGGTGACGGCTCCGAGTCGGGCGATACCCCGCGGGGATCGGCCGGAGATCGCTCGAGCACTGAGCGTTCTGGTGACGTCCGATCGGATCAACCTCGTCCCGAGTCGCTTCGTTCTTCGGGGCGAGGCGATGCCGTCGGACAGCCTCCCCGGACCGAGGATCGTGACGCCGGCCGGCGAGCGGATGACGACCAGATCGACGATGGCGATTCGCCCGAAGGGCGGATCCTCGAGGATGGCGACCGTGCCGAGGGGGACCGAAACAGCGGCGAACCGAGGCGTGGCCGTCGCCGCCGGGGACGCCGCGGCGGACGGGGCCGCGGAGGCAGGGATCGCGACGACGCACCGCGGGGCGAGGGGGTCCCGGCGCGAGCCGAGGGCGACGCACCTCGTAGCGGCCCCCAAAACGACGACCGGGAGGACGATCGGGCCGACGATGAGTTCGGCTTCCAGCCGCGGCGGCCCGCCGAGGATGCCCCCCGACAGGAACGACGTCCGGCTCCCCCGCGCCGCCAGGACGATGGGGAACGTCGTCCCTCCCGCGACCGCGACGGCGAGCACCGCACTCCGCCGCCGCGCAGCGAGCAACAGGCCCCATCCACCGGGTTTGATTGGGATGCGCCGGTTGACCGGGCTCCCGCCCCTTCCCGTTCCCCGAGCACCGACCGGCCGGCCCCCCGGCGGGCCGAACGGGACGACGACAACTGGGGCGGCATCGACCTGGGACCCCGCGACCCGATCGGTGAATCTGCCAGCGGCAGTGACGGGCCCCCCGGTGATGGCGAACCACGGGGAGATTCCGGCGACGAGCAGTCGGGACGCCGCCGACGCCGCCGTGGCCGTCGTGGGGGCCGCCGTCGTGGGGGCCGGGAACGGACCGGCGAAGATCGTCCCACGTCGGATCAGGCCGGCGACGATGCATTGCCGGTGAGCCGCGGCGACGACGCCCCGGATGACGAACCACTCCCCTCCGGCTACGGCCGCGCCGCCGCTCCTCCCCGCCCCACTGCCAACGGCAGTGGCGAGGGGGAATCACGGGGCCGCCGCCGCCGGGGTCGTGGCGACCGGAAAAGCTCCACGCCGCGTGCGGCCGGTACGCCGGGTGAACCGGCTGCGGAAGGGGCCGAGCCGAAGGGGCGCGGCCGCTCGTCGCGGCGGGGGTCTGGCGGACGCACTCGCCGCCCCGAACCGGAACTCCGTTCGACGTCGCGTCTGTCCCGTGGCCGGAGAGACGATTTCGCCCCGGTTGCCGGCGGCTACGACGAGGACGATGAAGGGCTCGATTTCCTCGGCCTTGAAGAGGCCGGTCGTGAGCCACCGCGGGCCGAGGCCCGGCGCAGCGACGACGACGAACTTCTCGCCGAAAGCGGGCTCAGCAGCGTCACCGACGTGCCGAGTTGGGTGGAAGCCATCGGCATCGTCATTGCCGGCAACCTCGATGCCCGCAACCGCCCCCCACGGGGCGGCGAAGAACAGGACCGCGGCCGCCGCGACGGCTCACGGGGAGGCCGGGGCTGAGAGCCCCCTTCCCTGCAGGGCATTTCCGGTGTCGTCCGATCCGCGTTCTGCGGGCCGGGCGACACCGAGGCCCGTCGCCGATTATTTCATCGAGATCGTGCGAGCCAGGGGCTTGAGGATCTGTTCGACGACACAACTGTCGACGACTTCCTGCGCGATCATCGCGAGCCGATTGATGGCATCAACGTAGGACGTCTGCGGTTCGAGGCTCCCGTACTGACGGGCCGTGACATAGACGCTCAACTGCTCCTCGGCAAACTCTCCGGTCCGCACCTGGAAGGCGTTGGTGCGGGATTCGGTGCTGATCCGAACCTGGGTGCGGCAATCCTCGTCGAGTGCCACCGTCAAAGACGGCTCGAAGTTGATCACCCGGGCTCCGGGGATCTCGGCCACGCGGTCGAGCGCCGGGCCGACCCCGAGGGCCTCGGCCAAGAGCGCATTGTGGTTGCCGCGGTAGGCGAAATCGAAGCCGAAGAGGAGGTCGAGCGCCTCGCAATCGAGCGGGCTGACCGAAAGCAGGGCCGGGGCGAGATCGACCACCAACCGATGCTGGTCGAGGACCGACTCGAGGGACGACGGGTTGACCTGCCCCGAGCAGAGCCGCTTCGACTCGACGGCAGCCCACCGGTAACGCCCCTGGTCCTTGTCCTCCTCGAGGACGAAGTCCCGCTTGTCGCGGCAATAAAACTTCCGCATCACCGGGTACTTCTTCTGGACGCACTCGAAGAAGTGGAGAATCGTCTCGCGTTGCGAGGGGAGTTCCATCTCCGTCGCCAGGTTCATGTTGACGTAGAAATCGTCAGCCAACGACGCGTAGGGCGTCATGCACGTGTGCTCCCAGGCGAAAAATCCGAAGCCAAAATATACGGGTCATTCGAAGACGCTGTCAAAATAGCACCATTTCCCCCCTTCGCGGCGGCAGCCTGCTGGTTTTTCCGGGCCGGTCCCGACATAATCACTTTCCCTCCCTGGCCATCCCCCCCTCCGTGGCCCTCAGCCGCCACGCCCTCCGAGTCGGCTTCCGGACCTGCCTTCCCGATCGAGGCGACGTTCCATGTCCTCCCCCTCGGAATCTTCGGGCATTCCCGCCAACCACGTGCACATCGAGCAACGCGGCGACGGGGCCGTCGTTGTCAGGGTCCGGTCCGCAGGCGATGGTGACGCCCGCCTGCCCGACGCCGTGTTCTCGTTCCGCTGCGGCGATCCGCAGTACGCCTATTGGCTATCCCGACTCAAGTCGGACGGCGCCGGACGCCCCTGACGTCATGCGCGCCGGAGCAGGCTGTCGGTAAAGGGCCGACGGCGGCAGGGGCGCAGCGGATCGCTGCCCCCTGCCAAGAGAGAGCGGCCCTCACTCCCGGGAACTGGCAATCAGCGAGATGAACTCGCGGTTGCTCTTGAACTTTGCCAATTGCTTCGTGAGTTGCTCCATGGCATCGACGTGGTGCATGCTCGAAAGCGTCCGCCGGAGCATGTTCACCGCGTGGAGCGTGTCGGGGTCGAGAAGCTTTTCCTCGCGGCGAGTGCCGGACTGGGAGATATCGATCGCCGGCCAGACGCGCCGGTCGGACAGCTTCCTGTCGAGCACGAGTTCCATGTTTCCCGTTCCCTTGAACTCCTGGAAGATCAACTCGTCCATCCGGCTGCCGGTGTCGACCAGCGCCGTGGCGACGATCGTCAGCGAGCCCCCCTCTTCGAAAACACGGGCCGTGGCGAAGAGCTTCTTGGGAATGTCGAGTGCCTTGATGTCGACGCCACCGCTCATGGTCCGACCGGTGTTGCCGACCCACTTGTTGAAGGCACGGGCCATGCGGGTGATCGAGTCCATGAGGAGGAACACGTCCTTGCCCGACTCTGCCATCCGCTTGCAGCGTTCGATGACCAACTGCGACAGCCGGACATGGCTCTCGACATCGCAATCGAGGCTGCTGGCGATCACGTCCCCCTTCACCGTCCGCCGCATGTCGGTGACCTCTTCGGGCCGCTCATCGACGAGGAGCATGACGAGCGACAACTCGGGGTGGTTGGTCGATACCGCCTGCGACACCTGCTGGAGGAGCACCGTCTTGCCGGTCCGTGGCGGGGCGACGATGAGGGCTCGCTGCCCCTTCCCCAACGGGGTGAGCAGATCCATGATCCGGGTCGTCAGCGGTTGCTGACCGGTCTCGAGGCGGAGCCAGTGCTCGGGATTGATCGGCGTCAGTTGGTCGAAGGTTTTCACCTTCGGATAGTCGTCCGGGGCCATCCCCTCGACTTCCACGATCTCCTTGACACGCGGCCCCTGTTGCCGGCGACCGGGCTGGACCATCGCCTTGATGAATACCCCCTCACGGAGGCGATAGCGTTCGATCATCGTCCCGGGAACGAACGGGTCGGTCCGCTCGCGGGTGTAATTTGTCTCGGCGCTGCGGAGAAATCCGTAGCCGTTGGGATGCATCTCGAGCACCCCGTTGCCGGCCTCGAGCGGAATCGGCTCCCCGTTCTCGCCGATCTCCGACTCCAGTTCGGGCGGCCGCATCCCCTCGCCGTCCATGCCGACGGCGCCTGCACCGGCAATGCTCCCGGCAGGGCCTCCCCCACCGCCTCCACCGCCACCACCACCGCGGCGATAGCGCCCGCGCCCACGGCGTCCGCCGCCGCCGCCGCCATAGCCCCCTTGGCCCCCCTGCTGGCCGCCGCCGTGCTGCTGGCCGCCCGGCTGTCCTCCCTGACCGAACCCGCCCCCTTGGCGGCCGTGCGACCTTGATCTCCTGCGCTTCGACATAGACGCGACCAAACCCTTCAGAGGAACCTTCGCAGCCCCCGCCCACGGCGGAGGAACAGAACCAAAAAGCCCACGAGGAAGTCGGTCGACCGCAACGACCGAAAGCTCAGACTTCGAGGGGAATCCTCAGAGCCGGAGAGTTCAGCAAGAGCAACGAATCGAGCGGTGGCCAATGCCACTGCCTGCCATTCGGGGCCACAAGGCCCATCAACGGCGAACGCCCAGAGCCGCGGTCATTCCCCGGATAACCACCCGGCCAGACTCCCGAACAGCATCCCCCGCGGCAGAGATCGACGCGAGGTATTTCGCGTCGAATCTTGGTCGCAGGCCGATCGTCCGGGGAGATCGCCGAGGGAGCCGAAGCTCAACCCACGCCCCCGATGAACAAGGTCTGTTTCGGGCCCCGTTGGGGACCTTTGGAGACCTGGACGGAACACAGTTCCTATGCGGAAAAACGGGAAACCGGAACCGCCGGAACTCCCTGGAAAGGCCCGGTCCAAAAGCTGGAACGATTCCAACTTCGAACCACCCCCTCCCGATCCCGCGGGACCCGCCCGACTGGGACCATCCCTGTGCCCTCGGCCACCAAGCTCCGGCGAAAACTCGCCGGAACAGATGACTTTCGAGGCCACATTCGATTGAAGGAGTATCCGGACCCCGGCCAAAGATGTCAAGCCGCCGTTTCCGGGCCTCCCCCCCGGGCCGGCTTTCTGCGGCCGGGGGGCAAAACTGGGAAAGGCGGGGAAGGAAACGGCGACGTGTCTCCCCCAGAACTGAAAATCGATGCGATTCCTCCGACCGGACCGACCGATAGAGACAAACGACGGCACCGTTCCAGCATCCGGTGTCCCTCCGCTCCGAGGCAGCGCCCCATGGCATCCCGCATTCATCGAGGGTTTCTCAAGCCCGTGGTCCGGGCCTGCGCCGTGGCGCTGGTGACCGTCTTAACGCCGGCCATCGCCGCCGCCGCCGTCCCCTGGCATGCCGACCTCACACAAGCCAAGACGGCGTCGCAGGTCAGCCGTCGGCCTGTCCTCGTCCTCTTCGTGGCCACCTGGAGCGAGGCGAGTATCAATCACGACAAGACGTTCCTCGCCTCCGAGGAATCCGTCGCCCTTCTCACCGCCTGCTTCGAGCCGGTACGGATCGATATCGACGCTGATCCTGCCACGAGGACCAGACTCCAGGTCGCCCACATCCCCTGCGTGTGTGTCATCGACCCCGACGAGCGTGTCCTTGCCCGCTTCGACTGCCCGCCGTCCTCGGTGGCCTTCGTGGCCGCCGCCGGACGGGCCGCGCAGGAAGCCGCGGTGGCCTGCGCCGGCCCCCTCCCGAAGGCCCCGGCGCCCGTCGTCACGCCGCCAGCCGCGGCCCCGGCCATGGCGTCCGCGCCGGTCGCCCCTTCCCTTCCCGCACCCCAGGGATCCCCGGCCGTTCCCTCCGCTCCCCATGCCGACGGCGCGACTGAAGATCCGGCGCTTGCACCGACTCCGCCGCAGTGGCCCGCTGAGGTCGCCACGGCGCCCCTGGGCGCAGCCGCCCCCGCGCCGAGCCCGCCGGTCGCAGCCGGGCAGGCGACGACGATCGAACCTTCCGCCACGCCCACACCTCCTGCCGCGTCTGCGCCATCCGGTCTCGCCTCGGCGCTTCCCAACTGGCTCAGTCCCAAACCGACCGAACCGGCCCCCGCAGCCGGCGCGACGCCCGCCGAAACGGAAGAGAAGAAGGCAACCGGCTTCTGGGCCACGGTTCAAAAGCCGTTCACGAGCCTCGTCGGCAAGCCGGCGAAGCCCGCCGCCGAACCTGCCGCCCCGAGCGAGATGCCCTCGACCGGCGTCCCGGGAAGCGAGCCGGGAGGCTCGATGCCAGTCGGGCTCGAGGGGTACTGCGCGGTGAGCCTCGTCGACAAGCGGCAGTGGGTCGAAGGGCGCGCCAAATGGGGCGTGCGTCACCGCGGCCGCACGTACCTGTTCGCCGGCCCGGAGGAACAGAGGGCCTTCCTCGCCAATCCCGATCGCTATGCCCCCGGTCTTTCCGGCGATGATCCGGTGCTCGCCACCGATCTCGGCCGGAAGGTGCCGGGCCAGCGCCAGTACGGCGTCTCCTACCGCTCGAAGATCTACCTCTTCTCGTCCCCCGACACCAAGGCCGCCTTCGAGGCCGACCCCCAGAAGTATTCGCAGCGCGTCCAGGTCGCCGAGCAGCCTGCCGGCACGAACGTGCGTTGAAAGGGGATCGGACGGGAGCTTCGCAGCCTGCCGCCAGGGTCAGCGGCGAGGACGCGTTCACCCGCGTGGAACGGCCCACCGCCGCGACCGGCCGACGGCGTCATCCCAGGCCGAGGTCATTCGTTGCCGGGTCGCGCCGTCGAGGTGCGGATGGAAACGCTTCTCCACCCGGGTTGCGGCCGGCACCGCATCGAGCGCGGGATAGACCCCCACCGACAACCCCGCCAGGAGCGCGGCGCCAAGCGCCGTGGTCTCGAGGACGACGGGGCGCTCCACCGGGCGGCCGAGGATGTCGGCCTGGATTTGGAGGAGGAGGTCGTTGGCACTGGCGCCGCCATCGACGCGGAGCGTGCCGAGGGTCACCCCGGCATCGCGCTCGATGAGCCGGACGACATCCGCCACCGACAGGGCCATCGCCTCGAGCGCCGCCCGGGCGATGTGGGCGCTCGTCGTACCCCGGGTGAGGCCGATGATCAGGCCGCGCGCGAACGGGTCCCAGTGGGGCGCGCCGAGGCCGGTGAGCGCGGGGACGAGGACGACCCCGCCGGAATCGGGAACGCTTGCGGCGAGCGCCTCGACGTCGGCTGCGCGACGGATGATCCCGAGGCCGTCGCGGAGCCACCCAACAATCGCGCCGGCGATGAACACCGATCCCTCGAGCGCCCAGGTGACGCTCCCCGGCGTGGCGCCGCAGGCGACGGTCGCGAGGAGCCCTTCGCCCGGCTGCACGCGTTTGTCGCCGGTCGAGAAGAGGAGGAAGGCGCCGGTGCCGTAGGTGTTCTTGGCGGCCCCGGGCATGACGCAGCCGTGCGCGAAGGCGGCCGCCTGCTGGTCACCGGCGCAGCCGGCGATCCGCACGGCGCTCCCGAGGAGGGCCGGATCGGTCGCGCCGAAATCCCCGCTCGATGGCCGTACCTCCGGAAGGATCGCCGACGGAATGTCGAACATCCGGCAGAGGTCGTCGCTCCACTGGAGGCGATCGATGTCGTAGAGGAGCGTGCGGCTGGCGTTGGTCGGGTCGGTCGCGTGGACGCGTCCCCCGGTCAACCGCCAGATGAGGAAGCTGTCGACCGTTCCGAACGCCACCTCCCCCCGCTCACACGCTGCGCGCAATCCCGGGATCGTCTCGAGGAGATGGACGATCTTCGTCGCGGAGAAGTACGGATCGAGGAGGAGCCCGGTGCGGGCGCGGATCTCCCCCTCGAGCCCGGCGGCCCGGAGGCGTTGGCAGATCGGCGCCGACACCCGACTCTGCCAGACGATGGCCGGGGCCACAGGCCGGCCGGTCGAGCGATCCCAGAGGATCGTCGTCTCGCGCTGGTTGGTGATCCCGATCGCCGCGACGCCCCCCTCCCCGCTCCGGGCGAGCGCTTCCCGCGCGCAGCCGAGGGTCGTTCGCCACAGGTCCTCGGGGTCATGTTCGACGATCGCCAGATCGACCTCGGCGCCGTCCCCCTGCCCGCCGCCGCGGAGATGCTGGGGAAACTCCTCCTGCGCCGTCGCCACCGGCAGGCCGTCACGGTCAAAGACCACCGCACGGCTCGACGTCGTTCCCTGATCGAGTGCCAACACCCGGTCGCCCGCCCGTGGGTCGCTCCCCATGGTTTTCTCCTTCTGAAAGTCAGTCCCGATCCCGCCGCCGTTCGCCCAGGATCCGCTTGCCATACCGCTCGACCATCATCGCCCGCAGCGCCGCGACCTCGGCATCGACGGCTTCTGAGGCGAGTCGCCCAGCCCGGACGAGCTCCGCGGCGATGGCGCGGAGTGTGCCCTCCGAGAGCTCGGGATCGAAGGCGAGCAGCAGTCTTCGTTCGACGAGGTCGGCGAGCGACTCGGCCCACTCACGCTCGAGACAGAATCCCACGATCCCCCGCGGCAGCGGGCTGTCGCCGAGCGGCTCGAAGGCATCCCGGTCCGCCGCGCCCCCGCCACCGTGCGACGGATCGATCCCCAGGGCCTCCCCGGCCCTTGCCCCGAACAGCCCGACTGTCGTCCGCGCCATCGAGAGCGCCCCATCGCGAGGAACCCCGGCCTCCATGGCGATCGTCGCCAAGCGTTCGGCCATCTCCTCCGCCTCGCACGGCGAACACGCCCCCGGCAGCGGGCGCGTCCGCGACGTCGCCGTCACGGGGCGGCCAAGCACGGCGAGAACCTCGGCGGCGGCCCCCTCGGCGAGGCTGCGGCAGGTCGTCAGCTTTCCCCCCACGATCGACCACACCGGCACCGTGGCGAAGTCGCACCGCACGAGCATGTGCCGGCGCGTGATCCCTGCCGGCGTCCTCCCGTCGGCGCGACGCGCCGGCAACGGGCGGACGCCGCAGTAGTGCTGCACGACATCGCCCGGCGACGGTGCCGTGGCGGGAAAAAGGAGCCGCACCGCCGCGAGCAGATAGTCGATCTCGTCGGCGTCGGTCCGCGCCGTCGAGGGATCCCCGGGGAAGGGAATGTCGGTCGTCCCCACGAGGACGAGCCGATCCCCGAACGGGAGGACGAACACCGGGCGGCCGTCCGCGGCCTCGGCATAGACGCCCCGTGCGCCGAGCGCTCGGCGCAGCGCCGTATGGTCGACGATGAGATGACTCCCCTTCGTCCCGCCGATGAGGCGATCTCCGGCCTGGTGCTCGCCAGATCTTAGCCCTCCCTCCGCCCCTTCCCCCGGCGGCAGGAGCAGCCCGAGCGTGTGGTCGACCCAGGCACCGGTGGCGTTGACGATCGCTCGCGGGGCAAGCACGATCGCTTCGGGGTTCTCCCGGCCGGCCGCGTCGACCGGCACGACCCTCAAGCCCCCGCCAGCCTCCACCTGCGCCGTGTGCCGGGTGAGGATTTGGAAGAAAACATTCTTGGCCGCGGCGAGCGCAGAGGCATCGACGAGGAGTTCGACGGTGAATCGCTCCGGGAAGACCATCTGCGCGTCGTCGTAGACCCCGGCGAGCGGATAGCGGGCCGCATCGACCGCTGGCATTCCCGCAGCGCCGCTGCGCACGACACAGCGGCGCGGCCATGCCGATCCCGTCGACAGGAGATCGTAGAGCCAGAGCCCACAGGCGACAGCGAGCCCCCCGCGCCCCCGTTCTCCGGCCCAACGGCGGGCCGCCGTCTCGAAGCCGATGATCCGCGCTGCCGCGGCGAACAGCCCGCCGAACCAGCCCCGCACCGGCACGAAAAATCCGAGGGGGCGGACGAGGTGGGGGGCGAGCCGCAGCAATCGATTCCGCTCGGCGAGGCTCTCCCGAACCAGGGATAGTTCGCCATATTCCAGGTAGCGCAGGCCGCCATGGACCAACCGCGTCGACCATCGCGTCGTCCCTGCGGCGATGTCGTCGGCATCGATCACGACGACGGAAAGGCCGTTGAGAACGAGCTCCCTGGCGAGTGCCGCTCCGTTGATGCCCGCCCCGAGGATCGCGACGTCGACCGCGGTCGGCACCGATTCCGCTGCGGAGGCCGTGCTGCCGGTCATCGATCGAACTCCACCGTGGCGTTCCCCGAGAAGCGTGATTCCTCACGACGCCAACCCGCCCCACCCACCGGGGCCGACGTTGACGAACCACTATACTGCGATCCTCGGGGGAGCGATCGACGGCGAGCGTCCCCCTGCTCCTCGGCGGCGCCAGACCGATGCCAACGATCCTTCACACCCCCACCTGCCGCCGCATCGATCCGGGCGTGCCGGGGTGGCGGCATGCCTTGATCGGGATCGTTCTGCTCGGCCTCGCCGCCGTTCCCGTGGCCGGGCAGGAATCCGATCCAAGCCCGAGCCTCCCCGCGGTGACGGCGACGTGGAGCGGGATTCCAATTCGCACGGTCGCCCGGCGCCTCGGGGAACTCGCGCGCCGGCCGGTGATCCTCGACCGCCGCCTCGATCCGGACGCGCCGGTGACGCTCGACATCCGCGACGCGGCGCTCGTTGACGTCCTCGAGCAGATCGCCGAGCCGCTGGGGGCGAGTTGTGCGGTCCTGCCGGCATCGATTCGGATCGTCCCCGGTCGCGCGGCCGCCACACTCGTCGCCTCCGACGCCGAGCGGACGCGGGCCATCGCCGCGCTGCCGCTCGTCTCACGGCGGCTCGCCGGACGTCGCGCGCCTTGGGTATGGGAGGATGGGGCCCGGCCGCGCGACCTGATCGAGAGGCTCGCCGACGAGACAGGGATCGATCTCACCGGACTCGACGACATCCCCCACGATCATCTCGCCGCCGCCGAACTGCCGGCGCTGCCGCTGGCGGAGCGGTTCGATCTGCTCCTTGCCCAGTTCGATCGACGGATCGATTGGCAGCCGGCACCGGGGGGATCAGAGCGGGTGGAGCTGGCGATCGTCCCGCTGCCGGCAGCGACTCCCGCTGGAAACATGGCCGTCGTCGTGGCCGCCGGCGCGGTCCGCGGAGGGCCGAGGGTCGCTCCCCCTCCCCGTGCCGGCGGCTCCCGTCGTCCGCCCGCCGGCACGCCGACCTGGACGCTCGAAGTCGCCGCCCCCCTCGATCAACTCCTGCAGACGATCGCCACCCGGATGGAGCTCGATCTCCAGCTTGACCGTGAAGGGCTGCGGACGAAGGGGATCGCACCGGCGGAGATCGTCCGCCTCTCGGTCAAGGATGTCGACCGCGACACGCTCCTCGACCGAATCGTCATGCCACTGGGGCTGGAGTGGGCGATCGACGGCCGCACCCTCCGCGTCGGTCCGAAGGCGGAATGATCGGCGGCGGCCCGGCCTCGCCGGAACCGCCGTCAGCCGTTGCCGGCGGAACGGGGCGGCAGCGGACGACCGGCCGGAACGAGCTCAGCGGCCGGTGCGGCGACGCGGGCACGTTCATCCCTCCGCCGACCGGCCAAGCCGATCCGTCCCCGGATCGCCTCGAGGTTGCGGCGGGCCCCCTCCATCTTCGGATCGATCCGCAACGACTCGCCGTAGGAGTCGGCGGCGTCGGCATATTCGGACTGTCGGGCCTGGGCGACGCCCCGGTTGAACCAGGCGCGGGCATCGCGAGGATCGTGGCGGATCGCCTGATCGAAGTCGAACTCCGCCTTCGACGGCTCGTCGGTGACGAGGTAGGCCAAACCCCGATTGAGATAGGCGAGGTCGTAGGTGCGATCACGGCGGATGGCCGACGAATAGGCGCTGATCGCCTCGAGCGGCTTGTCGAGTTCCATGAGCGTGAGGCCACGCCATAATTCGGGACGCGGATCGTCGTAGGCGATTCCCGCGGCATCCTCGAAGTCCTCGAGGGCAATGCCATGACGCCCGAGATGGAACCAAGCGATCCCGCGTCGCAGATAGAGTTCGGCGTCCATCGGGTCGAGCCTCAGGCCCGCCGAGCAGGCCTCGAGCGATCCCTCGAAGTCACCGAGATGCCGGGTGACGATGCTGAGGGCGAGCCTGGCCACAGGGAGCTTTGGATCCTCTTCGATCGCCTCGAGGACCAGCTTCTTCGCCTCCTCGTACTTCCCCTTCCGGTCGAGCTTGTCGGCTTTGACCAGGAGCTTCCGTGCCGGTGAATCCTCCTCCGGCGGCGGCATGTCGACATCGGGGAACGGAAGCAGATCGGCGTTTGGCACCATCGGCTTCGCGGTCGGCCGCGGCCGGACGACCGGCGGCGTGTCATCGCGATCGGGCAGGGCCATGTCGTCGTCTTCCCCGCGCGGGGCCGGCCGGCGCGGAGCCGGCTTGGTCAGTTCCTCGTCGAGGTCGCGTTCCGGCTCGGTGTCGCGCTCCTTCTCACGATCCTTCTTCGGGCCTGTCGCGCGGGGCGTCTGGCCCGTGCGCGGCTTCGGTTTCTCGTCGCGAGGAAAGGGATTGAGCTCTTCAGCGAAGGGATCATCGATGGCGGGCCGCTGCTCGTTCTCGGCTCGGGCTGCGAAGGAATCGCCGAGCCAGGAAAGCCCGGTGAGGGCGATCCCCCCTCCCATCTGCAGGGCGGCGAGCACGACCGCCAGACGCACCCGGCCACGCCGCTGCCGCGCCGATGCGTCGGAGGGGCCCATGGCCGCACGGGCCTTGGAAGAGCGAAAGAGGCTGGGCTCGATCATCGTGCTTGTTCCACCATCGGCGCCGTCAGAATCCCGTTTCGTTTCCATCGGCAGACTCCCCGCCGATCCCCCGCCCTCTCCCCTCGACCAGCGCGAATCGTCACAACCGCGCTTATCGGCCCACCGTCGGGCGGCGGTGCCATCAGCCAACGAGGCCGCCGAGACGTTCCTGGATCCCCTCGCGGATCCGCCCGCTGAACAGGGCCGCAGCCCCGGGAAGCTCGAGCTTGACGAGGAGTTCCTCGATGAGGATCTCGAGTGAGCCGTCGAACTTCATCCCCGCCACGGCGAGGTTGAACTGCATCCGGTCGTCCCCGTTCCACTGGGCCGTGATTTCACCGACCGAGTCGGCGTACTCCGACCGGGCGCGGACGAGCGCCTCGTCGAGGCGCCGTTTGATTTCGTCCTGATCGAGGGCGTGCGGGACCCGCACTTCGAGCGTCTTGGCCATCGTGCATGCAACCCTGGGAAAGAAGCGGACGGTGCGCCCGGCGGCGGGCGTACGATCGCCGCGTGCGCGGCTTCTCCGGAGGATATCCCCGATTTCCCTCCCGTGCCACCGACAGGGACCTCCCAGCCTCGTTGGCCCGGGGATTCGCCATGGCCTTGTGGCAGGAGGCTCATCCCCCGGCGGCAGGGATCGCCGCCGCGAATCGATCGACCGCCCGCCGCACCCGATCCCGATGAACCGTTCCCAACCGGTCGCCATCACGCTCGGCCGATCGCCCCGCGCCGCAGGTCACCGACCGCACCCCGACGACATCGGCCCCCACCGCCACCGCCGATGCCACGTCATCGAGCCCGAGCTTTCCGGCCAGCGCGATCGGCAGCCCCGCGGCGTGGGCAACAGCCACCCAGCGGCCGATGGTGGCCCGATCGACCTGTCCAAACAGCCCTGGCCCAGCCTTGTCGAACGTGTCGATGAGCACCCCCCGGCATCCGGTGGCCGCGGCCGCGGCGACAAGGGCCTCCGTGTCGGGCGCCCGACAGCGCTGCCAATCGGCATAGGCGACCGCGACGAGCCCCGTCCCCACAGGAAGCCCGGCGGCGATCCCGCCGAGCGCCTCCCGCCACGGAGTGCCCATGGCCCCGGAGAGACCAACTTTGACCGCCGCCGGCTTCGGCGTGGCCGCCAGCCTTCCGCAGACATCGGCCACGAACGCAAGCGCTCGCTGCCGGCCCGCTTCAGCGTCGGCGGAGGCGTCGAGAAGCTCGCCACAGGCGAGCGTCCAAGGCACGGCGTTTGAAACGATGG
>JBIIQL010000017.1:0-15968 GCA_044342095.1 Pirellulales bacterium | reverse complement strand
TCAACAGCGCCTCGCTCCTCGAAAACGGCGACCCGGTGCTGATCGTCGACGTCGAGGATCTCGTTCTCTCGATCGACAACATGCTCATGGGACGGAGACTGTCGCGGGTCGACTTCGAGCACCTCGACCGTCGGGCCCGACGGACGAAGCGGGTTTTGGTCGTCGACGACTCCGTCACCGTCCGGGAACTGGAGCGCCAACTGCTCCATTCGCGGGGTTTCGATGTCGACGTTGCCGTGGATGGCATGGATGGCTGGAATGCAATCCGTGGTGGCGACTACGATCTGGTGGTCAGCGACGTCGACATGCCCAGGCTCGACGGGATCGGTTTGGTGTCCCTCATCAAGGGTGACCCTCTCCGCAAGGACCTGCCCGTCGTGATCGTCTCGTACAAGGACCGCGAGAGCGATCGGATCCGCGGGCTCGATGCCGGGGCGAACCGCTACCTGACGAAGACAAGTTTCCACGACCAGACTTTCATATCAACGATCATCGACCTGATCGGTGAGCCGAACGCGTGAACCGCGGCCGGACACCTTGGGGGGGGGCAGTGTGCGAATCGGAATCGTCAATGACGTGCGGGCCGCGAGTGAGGCTTTGCGCCGGATCGTCACCGGTCTGACGGACCATGAAATCGCCTGGACGGCCAGCGACGGCGTCGAAGCGGTGGCGGCGGCCAAGCGCGACCGCCCCGATCTGATCCTGATGGATCTGCTCATGCCGCACATGGACGGCGTTCAGGCCACCCGGCAGATCATGCTCTCTTCCCCGTGCGCGATCCTCGTGGTGACCGCGACGGTGAGCGGCAACATCTCGCTCGTCTACGAGGCGATGGGGCACGGCGCGCTCGACGCCGTCGATACGCCGGTGCTCGGCCCGTCGGGCGAGGTCCAAGGGGCCCAGGCGCTCGTCGACAAGATCGCCACGATCGGCAAGCTGGTCGGCGCGTCTCCCGATGCCCGCCGCACCAACCGTGCCACCGCCCCATCCGGCCCGCCGAAGCTTCTCCTCATCGGCGCGTCCACCGGCGGACCGAAGGCGATCTCCGAGATCCTCCAGCCGCTCCCCGTGGACTGGAACGTGGCCGTGCTGATCGTCCAGCACGTCGACATGGCATTCGCACCGGGACTGGCCAAGTGGCTCGGCGACCGTACCGGGCGGTCGGTGCGCGTGGCGGAGGACGGCCAACAGCCGCTCGCCGGGGACGTACTCGTCGCCGGCACGAACGACCATCTCGTCTTCAACAAGGACCGGACCCTCGCCTACCGCGAGGAACCGAAGCACCTTTTCTTCAGGCCCAGCGTCGACGTCTTTTTCTGGAGTGTGGCCGAGTACTGGCCCCAGGCCGGCACGGCGATCCTGCTCACCGGCATGGGGACCGACGGCGCCAAGGGACTTCTTGCCCTCCGGGCCCGCGGTTGGCACACGATCGCCCAGGATCAATCGAGCAGCGTGGTCTGGAGCATGCCCAAGGCGGCGATCGAACTCAACGCCGCCTGCGAGGTGCTTCCGGTCGCCAAGATGTCCGAGGCGATCAACCAGCGCTTGGGAAAGTGACTCCGTCGCGGCCAGCGATCCCGCGCATCGCCCCGAGCACGATCGACTCGGCGATGCCGGGGCGGCGGTCGAGCGCGATCACCTGAACCGCCACTGGCAATCCGGCGCTCCCGCGGTCGGTCTCGATCGCTGCAATCTCCACCGGGTCGCTCGACCGGGGCCGGTCCGACTCTTCGTCTCCCCGTACCGTCGTCACCGGCACCGCCCCCGCCGCGAGGTCGAGAAGATTCGCGAGCAAACAGGGGGACGCCGCCAGCAGGAGGCGGGAAGCCGAGCCGTGACGGAGCGCCGGGAGCGCGGAGACGGGGCAAATGATGCAGTCATGGGCCGTGGCCCACCGCGTCACCAGGGCGTCGATGGCTGCCCGGCCCGAAAACAGGCCTTCGAGCGCGGCCCCGTGGCGGGGGCCGGTGCGGCGCAGCGCCCGGGCCTCCAAAGCACGTCCTCCCCAGACACACGCCCCGGCAACGATCCCTCGGGCCCATCCTGGAATCCCCGCCAGCGCGAGGAGCCGACGGACCGGATCGATCGGACGCTCACCGGCGAACAGGCGGCGGATGTCGGCGCCGCCGTCGGATGAAAGAACGCCGAGATGGAGCCAAGCAGCCTCGGCCGCCACCTCGGGGTCGAGTCGCGTCACGGTCGCACCGACCGATGCGAGACGCTCGACCGCCTCCGCGACGGCCCGCCGGACTGCCGGTGAGGGTGTGAGCACGCCCGTGTCGTCCCACCACCCCACCCGGAGGCGATGCACCGGCGCGGCCCCGACGGCAGGGGCCCCACAGAGCCCTCGGAAACCGGCTTCGGCATCGTCGACCGTCCGCGCGAGGAAACCTGCCCGTGACCGTTGCCCGACGAGTCGAGGCATCGTCTCGAAGCTCCCCCCGCCGCCGAGCGTTGCCGCCCGGGGCAGCAGACCGACGATCCCGCAGGCATGTGCCGGCTGTCGGATACTGCCGGCGAGGTCGTTTCCGATCGCCAGAGGAACGCACCCGGCCGCGACGAGCGCCGCGTCCCCGCCACTGCTCCCCCCCGGGCCCCGTCCGGCATCGGTCGGGTGAACGGTTCTTCCCCACACGGGATTGTCCGTCTCGTGGAGGTAGAGCGCCTGAGGCACGTTCCCTTTCCCGATGACGATCGCTCCTGCGGCCCGCAATCGAGTGACGATTTCCGCGTCATCCGGGTCGAGCGCCGACGCCCGGCCACGAATCCCGAGCGTCGTGACCAACCCGCGGACGGCGAAACATTCCTTGACGCTCACCGGCACGCCGGCGAGTGGACCGGGGGGGGTGTCGGCGAGCCGGGATGCCTCTGCGATCGCTGCGTCCGAACGGGATTGAACGAGGGCATTGAGAACGGCGTGGGTGTGGCGGCAACGGTCGACCGCCTCCGTCACCACATCCACGGGATCGACGGCGCCACGCGCCACCCCAGCGGCGATCTTCGCCACGCTTTCCCGATGGATCGGCTCGCCCATCCGATCGAACTCCGCAAAGGTGAACGCGCCGTCGATCAGAACGAGCCGGGATCGACCACTTCTTCGGCCGCTTTCCCGGCCGCCGGCAGCGTCCCGATGTCGACGGCCCAGATCGTGCCGGGATCACCGAGAACTCCGACCACGATCACCGTCTCACCAGGCTGGGCCGTCGGGGCACTCCGGGCCAGAAAGGACAGCCCATGGGGGGCCTCACCCCCGACGGAGAGCCGTCCCCCCCACCAGGGACCGACGGGCCGCACGGCCTCGAGCGTGGCGACGACGACCGCCCCGTCCGAAGGACGTTTCTCGCTGGAGAGCCACATGCTGCCGAGAATCTCCAGATCGTCGTGCCGATCGGTCGCCAACCTCTCGCGCAGTCCGGAAAACCGATCGATGAACTCGGATGACGGTCGGCCCGACTCGATCGCCGCCCGCTCCACCTTGGCCAACTCGAGCGCTACGAGGCTCAACGCCCGGTACCATCCGACCAACGCCTGTTCGCGGGCAGCCGGATCACTGCCAAAGGTTCCTTCGCCGAGCGTATCGGTGGCGTTCGTCGCTGCGTCGATGGCCGCTGTGACCGCGGCAAGATCGATCCCAGCCGATTCGCGCCCGCCTTCGGGGGGCGCGTTCCGCACATCGACCAGCACCGGATCGACGACGATCTCAACCTCGTCGATCGGCTGAGGCTTTGGCGACGTGGGAAGCCCGCCGGCGGCGATCTCGGCCGCATCGACGGGAACCGGGTCGGGCATGGGAGCCACACCCGCAGGCTCCTCTTCGAGCGACACCTGGGTCGCCGGTACCGGGTCGGTGCTCGGCTCAGGTGCCGGTTCTGCCGGGGGCGTCTCCGTGGCCGACGGCGAAGAAATCTGATCGAGCGTCAACCTTCCTGGGCCAGTGGTCATCTGGTCGGTGCGCCGCTCGATGCCGGCCGAGCGGAAACGGGAAGGGAGCAGGAATCGAAGGCCGTCAGGAACCTTCGGTGTGAGGTGGAGAGGATCCCGCTGAAACCCGAACAGAAGGATCGCCAGCGTGACGGGGATCGCGAGCAGCCCTCCGATCACCACACCGACCATCTGCCTCAGTCCCCCGCCCGCTTTCGTCGGGCGTGGACCTGACGTCACGATCGCACCGGAAGGAACGAAGGGGGGAAGGGCCGCCGAGAGCGCACCGACGTCGATCGGATCACCCTGGGATTCACCGATACCCTGCGAATCGCCATGGTAGGAATCGGCCGTGGCGGGGTCGACCACCTCCGTCCCTCCGACAAACGCACCGAAGCCGACCGACTCTGAAGGCACGTCATCGCGCATCGTCGCGACGATGTCCCCCCACTCATCGGCTGGCTTCTCATCACCGAAGCGTGGCTCGTCATCAGTCCAAGGTCGGGTTCCGCTTGGCGTGCCGGAGTCCTCCTCCAAACGTTCTTGATCCGAGATTCCTTGATCCGAGACTCCTTGATCCAAACGTTCCTCCCCGAGCGATCGGACCGATCGCTCCTCGGGTGGAAGGATCGCCGAACCGACATCGCTCGGCGACGCGATTCCCGATTGACCGGTGCCGATCTGCACCCGAGAGGAGTGGGACACCCCCGACGTCTCGGGATCGTCATCGGCGTTGGTGACGGCGAGTCGATCGAGGCCGGATTCGATCGCGGCATCGGAATCTTCCTGCCCATCGAGCCAGCCCTCGGGCATGCCATCGACACGGGAGCGTTCCACGTCAGGCGAGTCTCCGGAAATGGCCGGAACGTCCTCGATCCCGAGTTCGAATCGATCCACATCGGCGCGGTCGGCAGGCTCGAGGCTGCCCCACGCCTCCGCTGGATCCCGGTCAGACGGAGAGGCCCCGTCCGCTGGAGTCGGCGTCTGGTCGTCCCCGTCCTGCATCCGTCGGTCGTCGTCGAAGGTCATCGTCCGCTCCAGCCGCTCGTGATCGGCGATCTCCAACGGGGAGGGTGTGTCCGGGGCGGGGCCACAGGTCCCTGCCATCCCCGGATCGATCGCCTTGCTCCCACCCTGACGGGACTTGAGTGTACCACCGAGGCCGACGCCGCTCCTTGCGGACGGCGGGCAGCGGCCCCCTGGCTCTTGGCTGCCGAAGGGGTCACGCCGGGGGACGTGTTCCGACGCCGTGGGCAGGTCCGTAGCGCTTCCAGAGGCTCTCCATGAGCCATCGCTCCGAGACGGGCCTGCCGGTGGCTGCGGAGACAAGCGCGCCGGGGTCGAGCAAGCGCCCCTGGGCATGCACCCGGTCGCGGAGCCAACGCAGAAGCGGCGAGAACTGCCCCGTGGCGATGTGCGCGGCGAGGTCGGGGAGGTCGGTCTCGACGGCCGCCATCATCTGGGCCGAGTAGACGTTTCCGAGGGTGTAGGTGGGAAAATATCCGATCAGGCCGCCGCTCCAGTGAATGTCCTGAAGAACCCCTTCCGCCGCGGTGGCCGGGCGGATGCCGAAGTCCTGCTCGAATCGGTCATCCCAAGCTGTCGGGAGATCGGCCACGGCGAGTTCGCCGCGGATGAGGGCCCGCTCGAGATCGAAGCGGAGCATGATGTGCAGGTTGTACGTCACCTCGTCGGCCTCGACGCGGATCAGTGATGGACGAACGACGAGCATCGACCGCTGGACGGCCTCGGGGGATGCGTCCGACAACGCCGCCGGAAACGCCTTCCGGGCCAACGGCAGGCACCACTCCCAGAAGGGAAGGGAGCGGCCGACGAGATTCTCCCAGAGCCGCGATTGGGACTCATGAACACCGAGCGAGGCCGCCTCGCCGCGGGGCAGTCCGAAGGCATCGGGCCGCAGACCCTGCTCGTAGAGACCATGACCGGCCTCATGGAGCACGCCGAACAGGGCGGTGGGAAGATACGACTCGTCCCAGCGGGTCGTGAGTCGGCAATCGTGCGGTCCGGCTGTGCTGCAGAACGGGTGCTCCGACGAGTCGAGCCGTCCGCGGGCGAAGTCGAAGCCGATCTTCTCCGCCACCATCCGCACGAAACGTTCCTGGCCTTGGCGGGGAAAATGCTGCTTCAGCAGATTGTCCTCCGGAGGGCAGCTCGATCCACGACAGGCCCGGACGAGCGCCACGATCCCCGGGCGCAACCGGTCGAAGAGCGCCGAGACGTCGCTCGACCGGGCACCTGGTTCGTAGTCGTCGAGGAGAGCGTCATAGGGATCGAGGTCGGGGGACTGAATGGTCGCCTGCTCCCGTTTCAGTTCGACGATGCGGGCGAGTTTCGGTGCGAATCCCTTCCAATCCGAACGCCGCCGGGCATCGACCCAAGCCTGCTGGCCATCGATGCACGCCCGCGCGATCTCCTCGACGAGTCGCGGGGGCAGACGGAGCTGCTTGTGGAGATCGCGGAGGAGGCGGAGAACGGTGGCGCGCTCCTCGTCGCTCCAGTCGCCTTTCCCCCCTTCCATCGAGGCGGCGAGCCGTTCGAGGCGGTCCCGCTGCGCCGGATCGGTGCGTGCCGCGTGGACGAGGGAGGCAACCGTAGCCACCTGATCGGCGCGGTACGCCCCGCCCCCCTGAGGCAACATCGTCTGCTCGTCCCAGCCGAGGAGGGCTTCGACCGAGGCGAGCACCGCCGTCTGCTGCGTGTGCGCGGCCGCGGCGGCGTAGTCGGATCGAGGATCGGAGGAGGAACGGCTGGGGTGGTCAGAGGTGGTCATGGGGGGGAGAGTATGCTCCCGGGGAGCCGCCTGACAACCGGCCCCGTGCCATCCGTCCTGGTCACCCGCGGAGGATCCCCATGCTCGACGCCCTCGTCATCGCCCCCCACCCCGACGATGCGGAACTCGGAATGGGGGGCACGATCGCGCTCATGCTCGCCCGCGGCCTGAGGGTCGGCGTCCTCGACCTCACCGATGGTGAACCGACGCCACGCGGCACGACGGAGATTCGCGCGCGGGAGACTGCCGCCGCCACCGACGTCCTCGGGATCGGGTGGCGCGAGAATCTCGGCCTCCCCAACCGTCGCCTCCGGGCCACGCTCGCCGCCCGGGCCAGCCTCGCTGCCACGATCCGCCGCACCCGCCCGCGATGGCTCTTCTCGCCACACTGGGTGGATGCCCACCCTGACCACGTCGCCGCCACCCGCCTCGTCGATGCGGCGCGATTCTGGGCAAAGCTCACGAAATGCGATCTGCCCGGTGAACCGTGGCACCCTTCCCGCGTCTACCACTACTCCTGCGTCCACCTCAAGGTCCTGCTCCGTCCGGCGTTCATCGTCGACATCAGCGAGACCTGGGAACTCAAGGCCCGCAGTCTCGCCTGTTACGCCAGCCAATTTCCCCCGCCGGCCTCCTCGCCACACTCATCTCCGCCGACAGTGCTCGAGAATGTCGATGCCGCGGCCCGGTGGTGGGGCTCGATGATCGGCGTGGCCCGTGGCGAGCCGTTTACCACCCGTGAACCGATCGGACTGCGTGGTTTCGGGGATCTTTTCTGACGCCGTCCGACGGCTGCCGACGCTGAATCGGCCCCTCGGGCAAACTGCGCCGGCGCCCGGTACGGAGGGAAGACGAAGGCGGCGCAGGGACTTGGCCGGATGGGAACGATTCGGGGGGCGAACAACGGATTCGTGCGGCTCTCGGAGGCGCCGGGCCGATACCCTCGGTGCGGTCGCTCGCGCGGCTGCCGCCGTTCCCTCGGCCCCATAGGGTCTTCACCATGCCCGCCCGAGACATCAACGTCATGGCCCTGGTCAAGGGGGGCGAACGGTACGTCTTCCTCTATGATGACGAGAGCCGCGCCGAGGCCCTCCGTACTCTCGGCCGCTTCGCGTCCGACCCGGATCTGAGCTTCACCTGGCACGACGCCGCCGTCCTCGGCGAAAAGGTCCGTCACGCCTCGCCGCGTGTCAATCGGGTGCGGTTCGTTCCCCCGGCCGACCGGACGGCTTGATCGCTCCCGGGCTGTCCTTAGAAAACCTTCGGTTTTCTCGAGCGATTCACCCTCGCGACCGCCTCCTGAGGCCGGGCCGGCACTTTCTCCACAGCCTGCGAGGGCAGGGATCCCGATGCCCACGCCGCCATCTGACGCCACGGCCGGATTCACTCCGGTGATCGAGCGGTTCCTCGGGGCCATGGTCGCCGAGCGGGGATGCTCCCCGTTCACGGTCAAAAGTTACCGCGAAGATCTCCTCCAGCTGTCCGAGTTCCTCGCCTCCGCCGGCTGCCGTAG
This sequence comes from Pirellulales bacterium, assembly GCA_044342095.1. Taxonomy (GTDB): domain Bacteria; phylum Planctomycetota; class Planctomycetia; order Pirellulales; family UBA1268; genus QWOP01. The sequence continues at coordinate 7,743 of JBIIQL010000017.1, read as the reverse complement.
CCCCGGCGATGCAACGAGCACGATCCTGCGGCGATTCGCCGGTGGTCTCCACGCAGCGGGTTACGCCTCGGCGACGGTGGCGAGGAAGCTGGCAAGCACGCGCAGCTTCTATGCCTTCGGCCAGCGCGAGGGGTGGGTGCGGACGAACCCTGCCAAGCCGCTCCGGGGACCGAAGCGGTCACGGAAGCTCCCCAAGTTTCTCACCGGCGAGGAAATCGGCCGACTCCTCGCGGCCCCCCAACCGAAGGCCGCAGGGGGGCTTCGCGACCGGGCGATCCTGGAGTTGATGTATTCCGCAGGGATCCGCGTTCGAGAACTCGTCAGCGTCGACGACGCCGACCTTGATCTCCGCGGCGGCACGGTGAGGGTCCGGGGAAAGGGACGCCGGGAACGATTGGGAATCGTCGGCCGCCACGCCCGAGCCGCGCTCGAAGCTTGGCTCGCTTCGCGGCCCCGCCCCAGAGCGGCGTCAACCGCCCGCGCCCAGCCGCTGTTCACGAACCGCTTCGGAACGAGGCTTTCGGTGCGAGGCGTGGCCCGCCTCCTCGAGAAGCATCTCCTCACCGCCGGACTCGCCGGCCGGGCCAGCCCCCACACCTTGCGTCACAGTTTTGCCACGCATTTGCTTGACGCGGGCGCGGACATCCGCAGCGTCCAGGAACTCCTCGGGCACAAGAGCCTCGTCACCACGCAGATCTACACCCACGTGACGACCACGCGTCTCCTCGACGCGTTCGACAAGGCCCATCCCCGCGCCCGTTAGCCAGTCTGCGATGGCGAAGTCGCCTCGGCAGGCTGATGAAAAAGTCATGCATGACTTTTTCCACCGGCGATCAGACGAGGCCCCGGCGGACGGCCCAGACGGCCGCTTGCGTGCGATCGGTGACCGCGATCTTGCGGAGGATGTTTTGAACATGCTCCTTCACCGTCTCGACGCTGATCGTCAGGGATTGGGCGATCTCCTTGTTGGAGAGCCCCAGAGCCATGTGGCGGAGAACCTGCGTCTCGCGCTGCGTGAGGGGGATGTCGGGATCGGGCGTAGCTACCCGGTTCGCCATCGTCGTGGCAACGCGGCGCAATTCACCGGCACGAGCCGGAAGTTGACCGGCTGCTGCCCCGGTTATCGCGGCGATGATTTCGCTGCGTGAGGCCCCCTTGAGGATGTAGTCGTGGGCCCCCGCTGCCACCGCGCGGGCGACGTAGGTGGGATTGTCGAACGTCGAGAGCATCACCACGCGAACGGTGGGGAGGTCGGCCCGGATCTTCTCCAGAGCCGCCAAGCCATCCTTACCCGGCATGCGGATGTCGAGGAGCACGACATCGGGCTTGAGTTTCTTTGCAAGCTTCAGCGCCTCTTCACCGTTGGAAGCTTCGCCGAGGATCTTGACCTCGGAGCCGGCGAGCAAGCTCGCAAGCCCGCGGCGAACCACTTCGTGGTCATCGGCGATGAGGACTTTGACGGACATTCTCTCTGGCTCCTTCGATGGTTGTGGCTCAGCTGCGTTGTACCTTTCATCCTAGCTCCCTCGCGCCCGACCTACAACGAGGCGGTCGAAGCCCCCCCCGCATGGAGGCACTGCCCCCGCCCAGGAGCCAACGCTCATGGGCAACTCGGAGGGCCTAGCCCTGTCGACGCCGAGCCTCAGCTTCACGTCCGAGGACGAGAAGGCCTTCGGCTCCTTGGCGGCAGAGATCTTCTGCCACCCTGTTCCCGAGATCCTCAGGCGTCTCGGCGACGGCGCCGACGGCCCGGCTCAGGATCGTGGCGACCCCATCGCCGTCGGGCCCGAGGACGCAAGCTCCGAGGTGGAGGAAGGTTGCTTCGAAACGGGCCCAAGCGCCGACCGGTGCCAGGCATCCCCCCGCCAGCGCCGCCAGACAGGCCCGCTCGGCCCGCACCGCCGCGTGGGATGCCGGATCGTCGATCGCACCAACCGTCGCCGCCATCCGCGGATCACCGCTGCGGATCTGCACGACGAGGGCCCCTTGGGCGACGGCAGGCCAGAAGGCATCGGGACGGAGGATCTCGGTGATCCGTGACTCCAAGCCGAGGCGCCCGAGGCCGGCAGCCGCGAGGATCAGGCCGTCACAGACACCGTCGTCGAGTTGGCGGAGACGGGTGTCGACATTGCCGCGCACCGATCGGACGAGAAGGTCGGGACGGAGAGCCTTCAGTTGCATGACGCGACGGACGCTCGACGTCCCCACGACGGCCCCGGGTGGCAGTTGATCGATCGTCGGCGCCGAACGCCCCACGAAGGCGTCGAAGGGGGATGCTCGAAGGGGGACGCAGGCCAACTCGAGGCCTGGCGTGACGGCTGTGGGGAGATCCTTGAAGCTGTGGACCGCCGCATCGATCCGCCCGTCGAGGAGGGCGCGCTCGAGCTCACGGACGAACACGCCGTCCCCACCCCGAATGCCGGCGATCGGGACATCGGTGACGACATCACCCCGGGTCGAGACGAGCTCGACCGACACCTCGTGCCCACGGGCCCGGAACTGGTCGACCACCCAGCCCGTCTGCGTCCGCGCGAGGGTGCTTCCCCTCGTCCCGACACGGAACTCCGTCCGTTCCATCGCACATCCCTCGTGGAAAGCGCCTGCCTCATGGCGCGGTGGTCATCATTCCAGGGCATCCGCCTGCTGGTCACCATCGTCCCCGCCATGATCGGCTCGGGCGAGGACGGCGACGTGCACCGCGGCAGCTCCGGCCGCCGAGAGTGCTCGGCGACAGCCCGCCAGCGTACCACCGGTGGTGACCACGTCATCGACGAGGAGCACCCGTTTTCCAGCGATCCCGCGGTGCCGGCTCCCGAAGGCGTCGCGGACGTTGGCCCGACGCTCCCCACTCGGGAGGCGGTTCTGCATGACGGTGGGGCGTGTGCGCCGAAGAAACCGGCGCACCGGAAGCCCCCCGAGCCCCCCTATCCGCCCGGCGATCACGTCGGCCGCACTCGTGCCGCGCACGACCCTTCGCCACCAGTGCATCGGCACCGGCACGATCACGTCAGGAGCCCAAGCGGCGATGGTCTCGACATGCTGGGTGAAGAGCAGCGTGGCAAGCGCCCCGGCGACATCCTCGCCGCGGGGATGCTTCGCGCGGAGCACCGCCTGACGGAGCAGGCCGCCATACCCTCCCAGCACGACGATCCCGTCCCAGTCGGCGCACGGCCCACGGCACGCCCGGCAAGGCTCGGCCCCCCCGCGCTCCCCACACCGGAGGCAGCGTGGGCCACCGGCGGTGAGTTCACCGACACAGCCCCGGCAGAGCGGAATCGGGATCCCCACTCCCGACACGGCGCCGGGGCCGGCCGCCACCGACGGCGTCAGGTCCTCCTCGCGACGGCAGAGAACGCAGCGCGGGGGGAAGAGGAGGTCGAGTGCCGAGCCGGCCCAGGCCTCACGCTGCCGCTCCAGCCACATCCAACCCCGTGTCATCGCGGCAGAAATCCCGTTTTGAGCCAGGTTGACGCTGTTTCCGGACCGCCCTATCCTCCGCCCCGCCCTCAGGCCCGAGGCTTCCGCCGCCGGGCCTTTTCCACGCCGTCCGCAGAGCCCAGGCCAGGCATGCTGATCGACCGCTACATCGCCCGCGCCCAGTTCCATGCGTTCGTGATCGTGTTCGTCAGTCTGGCAGGGCTGACATTCGTTGTCGACGCCTTCACCAACATGGAGGAGTTCGTCACGCACGCGGCCGAGGCGGGGGGCTTGTGGAAGGTACTCGGCAAGTATTACGGCTACCGCCTGATCTCGTTCTTCGACGCCACCAGCGCGATCATTTCCCTGGCCAGCGCCATGTTCGCCCTGTCGTGGCTGGAGCGCCACAACGAGCTGACCGCCCTTCTTGCCGCCGGGGTCACCCGCTGGCGGATCGCGCGCGGATCGATCGCATTCGCGGCCGTTGTGGCGATCATCGCCGGCGCCAACCGCGAATTGGTCCTCCCCCGGATCCGGGAGGCGTTCTCCCGCAACGCCCAAGACCTCAAGGGTAACAAGGACCAGCCGTTCGAGGCCCGCTACGACCACGAGACCGAGATCCTCTTTCGGGGCCGATCGGTGCAGGCCGCCCCCCGGCGGATCGAATCACCGAGCCTGCTCCTTCCCCAGCCGCTGGCGGAGCACGGGACGCAGATCGACGCAGCCGAGGCCCACTGGCTCCCCGCCGACGCCCGCCACCCGGCCGGCTACCTCCTCGGAGCGGTCCGCGAGCCGGCCGGCATCGACCGACTCACCCCGATCGAAGCCGGCGGCCGGACGATCATCCAGACACGGGCCGGAGCTGACTGGCTGGAGCCGGGCCAGTGTTTCGTGGCCAGCGACGTCTCTTTCGAGCAGTTGATCGGGTCTTCGAACTGGAGCCAGTATTCATCCACGCCCGAACTCGTGGCCTCGATCGCCAATCCCGCCCTCGGGGTCGGCGCCGACATCCCACTCCGCGTCCACGCCCGGTTCGTGGCGCCCTTCCTCGACATGTCGCTGGCGCTCTTGGGCATCCCGCTCGTGGTCGGCCCGAACCGGCGGGGGATTTTCGTCGCCGTCGGCCTGTGCGTCGCCATGACGGTGTTCTTCTTCCTCGTCACGCTCGGCTGCCACGCAGCAGCCTCGAGCTACGTCATGAGCCCTTCGGTCGGGGCCTGGGCGCCGCTGTTGATCCTCGCCCCTCTGGCCGCCTGGCGTGCCCAGCCGATGTGGCAGTAAGCCCCGGCGGCCCGCGGGCTTGATCGGCCGGCGGTCCGGCTTGAGCGCGCGTGACGATTGCCTGGGCTAGGCAGGGGTCGAAGGGGGCGACAGGGACGCTCCCATCCCCCCGGGCGGCATCTTTTGCCACACCCTCCCCGTTTCGCCAAACCTTTTTTCTCGACCCGGACACCCCGGTCGGCCGATCTCTACTCTTAAGGGAGGGCACCGACACCGGCACCGTCCCACACCGTCCGGCAAAGGAGTGCCCTGGCCATGCGCATCAACACCTCACGATTCGGGCGCATCGACATCGACGCCGCCGACATCATCAGTTTCCCCAGCGGACTCCCCGGGCTCGAGGGATGCCGCGAATGGGCCCTGCTGGCGGACGCGACCAACGACGCCCTCGGTTGGCTGCAGAGCACGACGCGGGGCGACATCGCTCTGGCCGTCGTGAGCCCGAGACGATTCGTGCCCGACTACCAGGTGCGCATCCCGCGCAGCGAACTCACACCGCTGGCGATCGCCGATCTCCGCCAGGCCCAAGTGGTGGTCATCGTCGGCAGCAACGGTAGAACCCTCACCCTCAATCTCAAAGCTCCGATCGTCATCAACCTTGAAGCCCGCACGGGCCGTCAAGTCGTTGCCAGCGGCGAGCTTCCCATGCAGTACGAATTGCCCTGCGCGACTCCCGGCCTCAAAAAGAGCGCATAATAACAGTGACAGCCGACCGGGGAATGTCGGCTCCACGACAGGATCAGGAAGGATCGACCGATGCTCGTGCTCTCCAGACAGCGTGATGAAAGCATCATGATCGGTGACAACATCGTTGTCACGATCGTTGACATTCGGGGAGACAAGGTTCGCCTTGGCATCAACGCCCCTTCCGAGATCCCGGTTCACCGGCAGGAGGTCTACGAGGCCATCCAGCGGGAGAACCTCCGGGCGGCGCGTCTCGAGCCGGGCGACACCGAAGGGCTCGGCCGGCTGGCCGATCGGGCCGCGGTCCAGGGCCCGAAGAAGCCCAACGACGGCCCGCGCCGCTGAGTTCTTCTCGGGCGGCTTCAGCCCCCGACGAAGTACTCCGGCTCCCGCCCCGGTTTCCACTTGATGTTGCAGCCGAGGCTCGGGCGTTGCCCCTCGGAAGGCCGGCTTCCCGCCACGAGGGCGTCGAGCGCCGCGCGGAGATCGGCTCCATCCACCGGCAACCCGTTGCCGGGGCGGCTGCCGTCGAGTTGGCCGCGATAGGCCAGTTTGCGACCGGCATCGAAGGCGAAGAAGTCGGGCGTACACGCCGCCCGATAGTCGCAGGCCACTTCCTGCGTCTCGTCATAGAGATAGGGGAACGGATAGCCGCGCGACTCCGCCTCGTGAACCATCTGCTCCGGCGAATCGGCAGGATGCGCGGAGACGTCGTTGGAACTGATGGCGACGAAGCCGATGCCCCGCGGGGCGTAATCGCGACCGAGTTGGGCGAGCTGATCGGCCACATGCTTGACGAACGGGCAGTGGTTGCAGATGAACATCACGACGGTGCCGCGCTCTCCGACGACATCTTCGAGCGACATCACGCGCCCGTCGACATTGGGGAGGCAAAAGTCGGGCGCAGCGGTGCCCAGGGGGAGCATGGTGCTCGGGGTGCGGACCATCGGATGAGTCTCCGGGGGCATGAGGGGAAAGGGAAGATCGAAGGGGGGGGCGAGTCCCGGGAGGAGCCCGTGGCCCACAGGGTCAGCGGCAGCGAAACACTTTGCGGGCGTTGACAGCCGTCGCCGCGGCGAGCTCCTCGGGCGAACACCCCCGAGCCAGCGCCAGGCACCGGGCCGTATGGACGACATTCGCCGGTTCGTTCCGGCGTCCCCGCAGCGGCTCCGGGGAGAGGAAGGGGCTGTCGGTCTCGACGAGCAATCGGTCGATCGGAACGGTGGTCGCCACCTCACGGAGTTGGGCCGACGAACGGAAGGTCACCATGCCCGCAAACCCGAGGTGACAACCGAGATCGATCGCCTCCGCAGCTTCCGCCGCCGTGCCGGTAAAAGCGTGGAGAATCGCTGCAAGGGGCGCCCGGACCACCGCTTCGCGGAGCATCGCGAGGACGTCGGCGATGCTTTCACGGGTGTGGATCACCACCGGCAAGGACAGGCGTTGAGCCAGTCTGATGTGTCGATCGAACCACTCCCGCTGGAGGTCGCGCGGGGCGTGATCACGGTACCAGTCGAGCCCCGTCTCGCCGACGGCGGCCACCCGCCCCGACTCGGCCAGGGCCACGATCCGATCCCACTCGCCCGCGACGACCTCGGCGACGTCGTTGGGGTGGATGCCTGCGGCGGCGACGATCCCGACTTCCCGGGCGGCGAGATCGGCTGCCGCCTCGCTGTCCATCGCCCGGGTGCCGATCACCGCCATCCCGGTGACCCCCGCGGCACGGGCCCGGGCCACCACCTCGGGAAGCTCGTCGAGGTAGCGCATCGGATCGAGATGGCAATGGCTATCGAAGAGGTCCATGCCTACTCTCTGCACCATGGATCGCCGCGCCCCTCCTGACCACGACCGTCAAACGCGGGGGTTCAGGGGGCGGGCGTTGCGGTCTTCGCGCAACGGCGGGCGATTTCCTCGAACACATCGGCGTGCTGGAGGGCGCCCTCGCGAGCCTCCAACACGAGTTCGATCTCGTCCGCCGCACCACCGGCGTCGACGAGGCGCTGCAGATGGCCGATCTGACGCCTTAATCCGTCAAGGACTCGGGGAAGCATCGCCCCCAGATCGACGTCGTGCGTGGCGGTATAGCGGATCGGAAAGGCAGGGCGCGGCGGTGTTCCGCCCCGTTCCTCGAGGAGCCTACACGCCCGGTCGGCAAGGCTCCGCTGGTCGTCGACGAGATCGACGATCGCGAGTTTGATCGCCTCATCCCCGGGGAAGCTCCACACCCCCGCCGCTGCGAGATACGTATGGAGCGATGAACCGAGGGTGTCGACGAGATCGGCGAGAGTCGTCTTCATGGAGGGGCTTTGCCGTGGCAGGTGTTCAGGGTCAAGAGGCGAACGCCCCGGCGAGTCTGGCGAA
>JBIIQL010000325.1:0-4766 GCA_044342095.1 Pirellulales bacterium | reverse complement strand
TCCCCCGCGTCGACATGCACGCCGCCAACAAGCTCCGGCCGATCGTCGTCGACGAAGGGCTCGTCGACTTGGAGAGCCTCCTCGAGGCCCGCGAGCTCGGCTACACCGGCCTCGCCCTCAAGGCCTGCAAGGGGCAGTCCCATTCGGTGCTCTTCGCCGCGGCGGCGCGGAAGTACGGGATGTTTCTCACCGTTCAGGATCTCACCTGCCCCGGCGCGGCGCTCGTCCATTCCGCGGGGATCGCCGCCTGGGTGCCGGGCACGGCGGGGCTCGAAGCGAATGCCCGGCAATACATGCCGGAGGCCAACAAGCCGTGGGAAGAAAAGCTCCCAGGCCTCTTCAAAATCACCGACGGCTATCTCCATACCGACTGCCTCGTCGGCCGGCCGGGGCTGGGGGCGGTCTAGGAGCTCACGCCGGTTTCGGCACCAATGAAAAGATCTTGAGATGGCCGTCGGCGTGGGCCACGGCGACTTTGGATTTGTCGGGAGAGAGGGCGAGTGCCCGGCCGTTGGCGGGGAGCTTCACGGCGTGGAACTCATTCGCGTCCCCTGCCTTGAAAAACCGCAGCCAGCCACCGCCGCCACCGCCGGCGACCTGAACCCAGATTCCCTGCGGATGCCAGGCGATCCCCCAGCAAACCCCCTGCTGCTTCTCCTTTGGCTCCAGGAGCGTGGCGAGCTTGCCGTCGCTCCAGTCGAGCACCGAGACCCCCGGATGACCGACGCCGGCGAAGGCATTGGTCACGGCCGTGATTCCGCCGACGGCGAGCTGCGCCCCGTCGGCCCGGAAGGCGATTGCCCGCGCGCCGCCGATGTCGGCCCGGAATCCCTCGTCGTATTTCCACAGCGCCTCGGCCTTGCCGACGTCGCGGACGAGCGCCCCGGCCGGGCTCCATTCCTTGACGATCCCCTTCAGATCGCAGGAAGCAAGCCCAGAGCCGTCGGGCTTCCAGGCGACTTCGTAGACATGCGACTCGTGCCCGGTGCCTATCGCAGTCGGCGTCTCGGCGACGAGGCCGTCGACGATGGTCCAGAGCTTGACGAGCTTGTCGTTGCCGCAGGTGGCGAGCTTCGTGCCGTCGGGGCTGACGGCGATCGCCCTCAGCCAGCCGTCGTGGGCTTGGATGACTCGCAGCGGGGGACCGGGCTCGCCGTCGAGCGTCCACTGGCAGAGCCTGCCGTCGTAGCCGCCTGAAAAACAGAACCGGCCGTCGGGAGAGCAGCCGAGGGCCCGCACCCAGGAATCGTGGGCCCCGCTGAACGCCGCCGCGACCATGCCGTCGATGCCGAGGCGATGGACGGCGCTATCCTCGCTGCCGAAGAGGACGAACCTCCCGAGTGGATCCCACGCGCAACTGACCAGCGGCCGATCGTGCTTGTGCGAGGCAATTTCGTGGGTTGCGGCGGGATCGATGGGGGCAGGATCAGGCATGTCGGGGCTCCGGAGTGGCTGGGCTCACGCGAGCATCTCGCGGATCGGTTCCTTGGCCGGATCGGCGATCGTGAAATCGCTGCCGCCGATGTGGAAGTCGGCGGTGGAGTCGACGCCCACCCCCTGGAGGATCGTGTGAAAGACGTGGCCATGATCGACGGGGCGATCGATGACCTCCGTGCCGTCGGCACTGGTCGCACCGATGACGGCCCCCGGCTGGATGCCGGCGCCACCGAGGAGCACGCTCCACGACTTCCCCCAGTGGTCGCGGCCGTAGCCGGCGTTGATCCGCGGCGTGCGACCGAACTCACTCATCACGCAGACGAGCGTGTCTTCGAGGAGGCCGCGGGCGGCGAGGTCGGCGACGAGCGTCGCGAAAGGCTGGTCGAATTCCCCGAGCTGCTCGATGTGGAAGTCGAAGTTTTCGAAGTGCGTGTCGTAGTTGGAGTGGTTGACCTGCACGAACGACACGCCGTGCTCGAGGAGGCGGCGGGCCATGAGGCAGTGGCGACCGAACTCGTGCTTCCCGTACCGCTCCTGATCGCGCTGCGACTCAAGACTGACGTCGAAGACTTTTCGCTGGTCGAGGAGATCGAGCGCCTGGCCGTAGGAGAAGGTGTAGGCCTCGGTGTCGGCGGTGCGGCGACGGGAAGCGAAGCGGTCATTGAACCGGCTGCGGAGTGCCGAGCGGCGCCGATCGGCCTCGGCGGAGAGCCCCTCGGGGCGGTCGGTGAAGGCCGGTGGCTTGGCGTCCTCCATGATCACGCCGGCGTAACGGGGGCCGAGGTAGGAGGCGTTGCCGGGGCCTCCGCCGGCGCCACGAATAAGTACATGGCCGGGGAGGGGGAAGTCGTCGCTCATGCAGGCTTTGGCGACGACCGCGCCCAGATCGGGGACATCGAGCGGCGCTGGCTGGTTGCGGCCGCTGAAGATCTCCCGCTGGCCACGGCCATGATCGTCGGAGGCGTTGGTCATGCTGCGGATCAGCCCGAGCCTGTGCATCTGGAGCGCCGTGTGGGGGAGGAGCTCGGAGATGTGGAGGCCGGGAACGCTTGTCGGGATCGCCCGGAACGGCCCCCCTGTCGCCGTCCCCGGCTTCGGGTCCCAGGTCTCGAGTTGGCTGACGCCGCCATGGAGGAAGATCTGGAGGACGCGCTTCCCCGAGCCCTGCACCGTTTTGGCGAGCGCCGGCCGGCGCACGAGGCCGGTGGCCGCCGCCGCCGCCATGCCCCCGAGGAGAGCGCGGCGCGAGAGGACGTGGTCGGCGGAGCCGCAGGCGGGGTTGGAACTGGATCGCATCGAGCGTCTCCTGGGAACGTCGGGCACTGGCGACGGCGGATCAGTGATTGAAACGAAACTCGTTGCTCGAAAGCATCGCCCAGAGCAACTCGGCGATGGCCACGGCTCGATCGTCGGCCCGGCCAGCGAGGGCCGCGGCGACGTCGGCCTTCTCGTCGGCGCCGGGATGTCGGGAGAAGACGGTGAGGAAGGCCTCGTCGGCGACGGCGCCGTCGTCGGCGAGGGCCACGAGCCGGGCGGCGAGGTTTTCCCCGCCTGGCCTCAGGGTGCCGGCGACGTCGGGAGAGTTGCCGATCCAGAGGGCCTGATTGACCGACGTCTGGAAATCGGTGGCGAGCGGATCGCTGTAGAGCCCGGCCACGGTGGCGAGGTATCCCGCCACCTGCTGGATGGTCTGCACCTCCACCTGCACCACCCGGATCGCTGGCGCCGCTTCCGGGGCCGCGGTCTTCAGAACTTCGGGCGGCTCCTTCTCCACCTTCGCCTCGGCGGCGGCGTGGAACTGTTGCATCGAGCCGCTCGCCGTGAGAAGCGAGAAGGCCAGCTGCTCCGGGGAGAGCGGGCGGAGCCTTGCCATCTGCCCAAGCGTCGTCCAGCGATCGACGATCGAAGCATGGAGCACGGCGGCCGCCGCCGGATCGGTGGCGGCGAGATCTCCATGGCGGAGCAGGTCGCGGGCGAGGCCGAGGCGAAGATCGGTGCGCGCCACGGCGAAGCCCGCTTCCTGCCGCGCGCTGCGGGCCGAGATCGCGGCCTGATCGGCGGCCACAATCGCATCGGCCACCGGCCGCTTCGCGAGCACGCCGTCGCAGGCTTGGCGGGCGGCGACGAGCGTCGCCTGGGCGGCGTCGTGTTCGGTCGTCTTGGCGGCGACGGCGGCCTTCGCGGTTTCGACAGACGCGGCGAACTCGGCCGACCGGGCGGCGACGATCGCCGCGGCGCCGGCGAGCACCTTGTCATCCGCGAGGAGGGCCGCTGCCTCCCCCGCCTTCGCCGCAGCGGAAGCGAGCGATTCCGCCTGGGCCACCTTCTTGGCAAGCTCCTCCTCGGCGGCCTTCTTCGCCGCGATCGCAGCATCGGCGGCGGCGCGGGCCGTGTTCCGGGCCTCGACCAGCGGCGGCAATTCACCGAGCACCGCCCCATCGCGAGCGAGGAGGGCCGCGAACCGGGCTTCGCTTTCCTTGGCAGCGGCTTCGAGCGGAGCGATCGCTCCTTCCTGCTGGACACGCAAGGCCGTGAGCTGATCGATGAGCGAAGGAACCCCTGCCAAGGCCTCGGCGGAAATCGCTGGCGGTTCGATGCTCCGCTGGTAGGTGCGCGACAGCGCGATCCCCCGCAGCAACGGCCGGAGATGAAAGCCGTTTCCACGGAGCGATTCGGCCAGGAGCGTGAGGAGGTCGGGATGGGTCGGGGCGTTGTCGGGATCGAGGCCGTCGAGGGGGTGGACGAGCCCGCGGCCGTTCATCGTGGCCCACAGCCGGTTGGCCATCGTGCGACGGAATTCGACGCTGTCGGCGAGCATCCGCGCAAGCGCTCGCCGCCGGCTGTGGAGCGGGACGCCGCGGACATTCTTCGCGGGGGCCGTCGTGTATTGGTCGGCCGACTCCGGGAGCGGTTCGATCGCGAGGGTGGCGCCGAACGGGACCCGCGGCCGCACCCCCTTCTGGCCTTCTTTGGTGAATACCGAGGTGTACTCGACTTCGCCGTCGGCCTTCTCCCCGAGGAACGGCTTCGGATCCCCCTCCGCCCTGAACAGGGTCGTCCGCGCGAGGAAGGCATTGAGGCCGTAATAGTCGGCCTGATGGATGTCGGCGTTGTTGGGATGATCGTGGCACTGGGCGCACTGGAGATCGCGGCCGAAGAAGATCCGCCCGATCGAGCGGGTCATTTGCACCGGCTCCGCTTCCCTGGCGAAGAAGAACGCCGCGGCGGGACGGGTCGCCGGATCGGCCCCGTCGGAGGCGAGGCAGTCGCCGCAGACCTGATCGAGCGGCCGATCAGCTGCGATCGCCGTGATGAGAAACTCGCGCCAC